>JBDRBU010000125.1:0-5931 GCA_043822305.1 Candidatus Firestoneibacteriota bacterium | reverse complement strand
CGTTGGTTTAAAGGGCAATTTGAGGGCAAATTTTAGTAAGGATGGCTAATAAAAACAAAAAAAGTAAAAAAGAAAAAGAAAAAAGTTCTTGACAATTTGAAAAAAATGAGATATGCTACAATAGAAAGAGGGCTTGAATTGGTTAAGATGTGTAGGTCAAAGATTCAGGACGGTACCAACTTATTATTTCGACTAAGATTAAAGCCGATATTATTGCAGTTATTACACTCGAAAATAATCCTAAGCCCGCCACAAGTAAAAATATAAAATATTTCATTCCTAATTTTTTAACTATAATATTTAGATTCTCGTCAAGTGGTTTTTGAACTAGTTTGAATAATATTCCTGCTATAAAAACTGTTAAAGTAATTTTTATTGGCTCTATTAGGCTTTCTTGTATTAAATGCAAGCTCCATTGAGAAGTAATAGTTAGAGAAAGAATTCCCATTAAAAAAAGAAATATTTCTAATTCTTTTTCTATCTTTTTATATAAAAATGGAAGGATAAAGATTGATAATAATAGTACTAATAGCCATATAACCATTATGGATTATGCCCCTTTTTTACAAGATAATATTTGTGTTTTACTTTTTCTCGCTTCTTTTTATGGCAATAAACATAACAACCGCTATTGCAAACATTATCCCTAAAAGGATATATTCAGCCATTTTTCTCCTTTATGATTAACCTTCTAAATCAGGACCTTTAGGTCCTTTTTTGCTTTTTTCCTCAAGATTTCGTATAAATTTTTCCATTATATCTTTTGCAATGTCTTTACAGCCAATACCAAATGCCAGTGAAATTCCAAAAGCTATTGCTGCCAAAATTATAAGAAATGTTGACCCTAGTGTTTTAGATCCAATATTGAAATTTTCAAATGAAAGAATTAAAACAAATATTATACCTATCCACTTTATTGCCCTGGATAAAAGATTAGCATGCGGAAAAGCAGCATTATTTGCTATTGTCTGAACAAAGTTGCCAATAAATATTACAATTAAACTCCCAATAATTAAAGTTATAACTGTACCAAAAATGTTTGGAAAATTATTTGCGATCTTTTCAACCATAGGACCTAATATCTTTATACCTGATATATCTGCAATAAAAAACAATATTAATATAATTATTGCCCAAAATATTATATTTCCTATAAGTTTTGAAGGTGTATAATTAATCTGACCTTTTCTTAAGAATTCTGAAACTCCAGTTTTATCGCTTAAAGTATTAAATCTTATCAATTCAAGCAACTTTGTAACAAGTAATCTTAAAAAAATTGCTAAAACTAAACCCATACTGAAAAGAATTAAGCCTATTGCAACTTTTGGAAAATATTCAACTAACTTTTCCCATAATAAATTAAACTCTGTTAATTGTATATTCATAACTTTTTCCTCCTTTTTTTACTCTATTCCAACAACTAACTGCCTTATTTCTTTTACAGTTAATCCCGCTATCCCTAACTTCTCTACTGTCCTTCCTTCTTTACAGTAATTAACTCCATGCATAATAGAAGCAAAATATATAATAGATTTTATTGTTGGAGTCGGAACTCCTAACATATCTCCTATTGAGGATATTGGCACCAAACTCATTGGAACATCTTCGAAAATGTATCTGTGATTAATATTATCTGGTGCTTTTATACCTCTATAACCCGGTGTATCATGTATTGCTTCATGTAAATCTTTACCTACCGAATCATAAGTCAAGTAAAGCCATTCCCTTGCAGTAGGAACTCTAATCCCTAATTTTTCAGCTACTAATATTCTTTCCTTATCAATATCTTCCAATATTTTGGAAACAGAAGGACTAACCCCCTGTAAATAATAATCAAAATTCCCGTGTGTTTCTTCAATCCATCCCGCATTAAGAATAGTTAAAGCAGGATGAAATACAGCACCAACATTATCAAGGCTTGTTTTTAGAATATTATCACCTGCAACAAACTGCGGATATGCTTGTTTTAAAACGGAAAGAACATCCGGAATCCAGTATGCGGGTAATGTAGCAATTGCTACAGCATTCTTAATGGTAAAAATATACGCTTCTGCTCGAGAAACTGCTCTTGAAGCATATATAAAAGTTTGTGCTTCTCCTAAGATCACTGATGTTTTAACTTGCATATCATTTAATACTTTCCTAAATTCAAGTGTTCCGCCGGTCCTTCCCGGATTTAAAATTATAATCTGTCCGTCTTTTAAATGCGGGGCTACACCTTCGGCAATAAAACGATGTGCTGTCGCTGGAGCTGCAATCATTAAAACATCAACATCTTTTACTGCTTCTTTTATATCAGAAGTAGCCAAGTCTATCTTACCAAACCCCTCGACTTCACCCTTCACTTTAATCCCACCATGCCATCTTACTGCATTTAATCTTTCATCGCTTCTATTATAAAGATTAACACTAAAACCCATTATTGCCAAATGGCCCGCCATAGCAAGTCCCCCATGCCCGGCACCTAAAACACAGAATTTTATCGTTTTGCCCTTTTCAGATACTTTTTTAATGAAATTTTGAAGTTTTTGATCTTTTGTATATGCCATTAAAACACCTCTGTTTTTCCTATACAATTTAGTATTGAATCAGGATAGAATTTTTTGAAAATTCTATAGTAAAACAATTCTTCCTTGGTTCTTGCTTTATTATTATTCTCTTTTCTAAAATCATCATCAGTTATTTGATCCTCCGCAATCTTTTTAAAAACCTCCATCGAGCCTGCTCCATCTGAAAACTTTTGTTTTGGACGGTTTACAATTGAGGTTGGTAAATATTCTTTAAAAGCTTCCCTTAAAAGTCTTTTTTCCTGATTTTCATGACTATATTTTAATTTAACAGGTATACTAAAAATATAAGTAAGAAATTCTATATCAAGAAAAGGCACCCTGCCTTCAACTGAATTAGCCATTGTAAGTCTATCAACTCGTTGAAGGTTTGTATTATGCAAGTTATAAGTTATTCTAAAAAGTTCGTCAAAAAGAGCTTTTTCGTCCCTAATTTCACTTAAGTATTTATAACCGCTGAATAACTCATCTGCTCCTTCCCCTGTTAACACTACTTTAACATGTTGATGTGCTAATTTAGATACAAAATAACACGGTATTGCACTCCTAACTAAAGGAGCATCATATGATTCAAGGTAATAAATTATTTCCGGCAATGCAAAAATCATCTCATCTACAGTATAAACAAGCTCATAATGTTTTAAGTCAAGGAACTTTGCGACTTCTCTTGCATACTCTAAATCCTTAGAACCTTTCATTCCAACAGAAAAAGAATGAAGTCCGGGAATTCTTTTTCTCATAATCGCAGCAATTATACTGCTATCAATCCCACCACTTAAAAATACTCCGACAGGAACATCTGACATTAATCTTTTTTCTACCGCCTTAATTAATAGAGATTCTATCATTTTCAAGATATTTCCTTCCGAAGTCCCGATTGAAACACCTTTAGGAATTTCATAATATTTTACGCAACCTTTATCGGAAGTATAATAATATCCCGGTAAAAAAGTTGTTATATAACTACAATGAAGTAGTGCTTTCAATTCAGATGCAAAATATACTGTTTTATCCTTGGTACCATAATACAATGGTTTAATCCCTAATCTATCCCTTCCTATAAATAATTTACCGTTGTCATAAATTGCAAAAGTAAACATTCCGTCCAACTTTTTAATACATTCAGGACCATCTTCTTCATAAAGATGTAATATAATTTCAGTATCGGTCTTTGTAGAAAACTTATGTATTCTTTTTAATTGTTCTTTTAAAATTCTAAAATTATAAATTTCCCCGTTAAAAACAATACATTTGGTTTTATCTTCGTTGAAAATTGGCTGATGTCCTCCTGCAACATCTATAATAGAAAGGCGGGTTTGTCCAAGCGAAATATTTCCCTTTGTAAAAAATCCTTTATCATCAGGTCCACGATGCCTTAGTATCTTGACCATCTCATGCAATTCTTTTTCCGTATGTTTTCCTTGTATAGCAACTATTCCGCACATTTTAAGCTAATTCTCCTCTATTATTTTCTTTATACGTTCTGCTTCGTTCAATATTTTACCCGTTAATATATTTATTGCAACACATTTACCGTTAACTATTTTTGTTGCAATTTCTCCTTTAGCCACTTTATTACCTTTTAAATGCGGAGCATCTAATAGCCCAAACTTTATAGCTTTTGCAATAATTCTCGGATTTGTTAGAGGATCTCCTTTTTCTGTCATTTTTAAACTTGCTATTGCTTTTAACAAAATTTTAGCTTCCTTTATTAATTCCTTTTTTCTTTTTTGAACTTGAGGGTCTAATTTCATATCAGGCAAATCATAAAGAGAGTTTTTTAAAACTCCATGAATTATTTTACAGCTTTCAATTAATTCTTCTGATTTAACAGCATGATCTCCTTCACTAAAACCAACAACATGTAATATATGAGGTTTTAACGTTAAACTTAATACAGCAGAAGCAGACAACTGTCCTTTAGCTATATCCATATCAGAAGAAAAACTGCTTAAACCTGCCCTGACTTGGGTAAAAACCTTGAAATTTTTATCTTGTAAACTTTCTATCATTTCTTTTTTTGCTAACATCTTTGCTAAATCCATTTTGGGAGAAGTTCCTGGAGGGGTATTAAACATATACTGAGAAACATAATGTTTTACACCTAATGCCCTGGCACTATATGCAGCCAGAAACGCCATGGCCACTGCTAAACTGTCATGCGCATCTCTTAAACTCCATTGATGAGATTCATTTACCTCCACTGGCATTTTTCTTCTCGCATACCATTTTATAGCATCTTGATTTTCTCTTATTGTTTCTTCCAAACTCCTTTCTGATCTTCCATCTAAAACACTGTACCAACATAACGGTATTGCTCCCCATGCATTATGAATAGTTTTAACTGACATTTCCGCCCACTTAATCAAATCTGTTGTTCCTGCATAACAACGAATTAAAGGAAAATTTCCACATCTGCTTGCTTTATATATCGCTTTTAAATCTTCTGGTTTTCTTAACGGTACTCCGCCTGCTCCATCTTGTTTCTTATCCATTTCTTCAGGATGAAAAAAATGCTCCTGTGCATTTTGATCAGGACCAAGAGACAATATATCCAATGCTTTTGACTCAGCTATTAACTTTGCGCCCTTTATTGTTTCTTTCAAAGTAGGTCTGCCATAATGATGTCTAATCAATGGATACGGATATAACGCGTTTATTCTGTCTACAAGATTGTCAGCAAAATATTTACCTTTTTTGTCATCTTTAACTCCTCTTAAATAATTTTTTATCTCCTGAATTGATTCTTCACCTGTAAAAACTTTAGAAAATATACCAGTTTTTGCTGCTATTTCTGCAACAGGCTTAGTACCACCAAAAATAAATTCTGTTTTTAGTCCTTTTGCCTTCTTTTTTAATTCATTAAATATCTTTTGAGCTGATTCAGGGGTCAACCGATAACTTATAGCAACAATATCGGGTTTTATCTTCTTTATTGAAATAATTAAATTATTAATAGTAATAGCATTGCCTAAAAATATAGTTTTACAGCCTTCAGTTTCAGCCAGCTGTAAAAAATTTAATATACCCGCTACATGAACACAATTACCTATAGTTGCACCCAGTATAATTTTGTCTTTTATAATTCTAACGCTCTTCAATAATCCTCCTAAATAAAAACCGCCACCCAATCATTTAATTGGATGGCGGCCCGACCATCTATGATGCCCCTCCTGAAGGTTTATATATAACTTCAGGACCCAAATCTACTATGTATTATAATTAGAGACTTCCTCAAGTTTAATGTAATATTTTTTATTATATATAGTATATAATATGGTAACCTATATGTAAAGGAAAAAGTTTATACCTTTTAAAGGAGGTTACCAAATGGTTAATTTTGATAAAAGTAAAATTAAAGTAA
>JBDRBU010000124.1:0-5733 GCA_043822305.1 Candidatus Firestoneibacteriota bacterium | reverse complement strand
AAGAGAAATACAGGAAGAGTTGAATATTAAGATTGATATTGATAAACTATTTTCAGTAAACTCGCACGTATATGAGAAGGAGTCTGATAAACATCACGTTGTATTGATAACATTTCTCGCAAAATATGTTTCCGGTGATCTTAAAAATATCGATTGTCAAAACTCAAAGTGGGTAAAACTCAACGAACTTAAAGATTACGATTTTGTTCCTGCTGATATACAGATAGTTGATCAATTACTCAATAATCTAAATCTATGATTTTGTCTAATTTCATAATTTAAAAATTATTCATCATCCCTTTCTTCAACGATAGTTTCGATCATAGTTGGTAAGCCAGATTTTTTTGCACGTTTGAGTTTTTCTTCGTGGGGGAGTTGTTTTCCCTCGTTGAGTGCTTTCTCGACTTCTTTTTTGGATTTTTTGCAGGCTTCGCAACCTGAGAGGACATTGTACTTTTCTTCCTGTTTTCTAGTTCTAGTTCCTCCAGATCTGCCTTTATTAGTAAATTTGTTTATAACTAGTGGTATATGTAGTATCGTAATTGTCATTTTACCGCAAAATGGGCAATTGATTAGAGTTTCTAATGAGGGCATAATAATATTAAAGAGTTTACCTTCATATATAGCATAATCGGTTTGTATTAACTAACATAATTGAGATTTGATGAGGGATTATAACTATTTTTGCTTCAGTTCTTCAGCTGTAATAATAATATCATATCCACCAACATGTTCAATCTTATGTTTATATATCCCTGTATAAGAAAGGCTTGCTTCTTCATATCTTTTAAACTTGAATATTGCATCATTCATTAAATTACTGTTAAATACTCCTAAACTAACTAATAACTCAAAATCATCAACATTTAATCCTGTCACTTTCTTGAATAATCCGGGTTCTAGTTTAGTTATTATATCTTTTAATGTTCTTTCTCTAAAATCAGTTAAATATATAAAAACGGGTATTCGAGTTGCAAATTTGATTAATTTTTTTTGTATTTCTTTTCTTTTGCTCATATATTCTTTTTCTTCTTCTGATAATCTTTTCTTTTCTTTTGCAGAGATATTTTCATCATTGGCTAGTTTTTGTTTCGTTTTTTTAACTGCTTCTGATTTATTTATTATAATTTCAATATCTTTATTTAAACTTCTAAATCCCTCAATGCTCGTTAATGCTTCTAATGCTTTAGGATTATTTAGAATTTTGTTTAAGGTATTATTATCTACATTAACTAATAGCACACTTTCCCATCTTCTTGCTAGTAATGATGCAGTAGTTCCACTCATTGCCATTTCAATAATTCCAGAAGCATCAATTTGTTTCATTGAACTTCCGTCATAAGCAAGGACTGGAAGAAAATCAATAAATTCTTTAACTTTCTTTTCAGAATCAGTTTCTTCTATATTTAATTTACAACTATAATCAGCAATTTGTTTTAATGCTCTATTTGGAGCAAAATCAAAAATATAACATTCCTTTTTAATTATTTCTTCTTTGTTGGGAGATTTACCATCCGGATTTTTAATACTCCAAGGAGACTGTACTCTAAAAGCTGCTTGGAAATACGTTTCTGGGCTGGTTAGATTTTTAAGCATCAGTATTCCTGTCCAAGGTTTTATCGTTATGCCTGTAGTTAATTTTCCACAAGATAATGTAATTGATTTACTTTTCAAAGGTTCTTCCATAGCCCTTTGAACTGGTTTTAATGCATCTAAACCAATACCTGCACTAGAACCAGCTGCAACAACAATGTTATAATCATGGTAATATTTATTTTGCTTTTGTATCAATAAATTCCTCATTGCATGACATGAGGCCACGCGTGGCAAGAACCAAAGTGTATGAGATAAAATATTTAACAATCTTGTATCAGAATAGGGGAAAGGTGGTTTTTTAACACCTAGTTTAAGATTATCTAGATTTGTTGCTAAATAATTTCCACGTATTAAATCAAGCCACCTTTGAACTTCATCTTCATAAATGAACTTGGCATTTTTTCCTTCTCCTTTAGCTGAGAAAAAAACATTCAAGTCAAAAGAATCAAATTCTCCTCCACTGATAATATTCATAATAGAATCAGGTAATTGGTATGTTAGTAGAACTAATCTCGGAAGAGCTTCGTATGGATTATTTTTTCCTTTCCAGTTTTCTTTTGCTCTTTGTTCATCTGAATATGTCCAATGGTATATTTGTTCTTCAATAAACTCTCCAGATATAATCGCCCTAAAAGGAGTTCCTGATAAGTAAAGGTACGCCTTGGTTTTTATCGGCATGATACTCTCTAAATAATCAATTCTATCTTGTTCGTTTGGAATATCATATTCTTCAAATTCTTTTTCTTCAATAATTATTTCTTTCTCATCATCAAATAAGTTTTTGGCTGATTCTCTCCAAGCTCCATAATGATACTCATCAAGAATAACGCAGTCCCATTTAGTTTTATGAACCCATTCATTTTTTGCTTTTATTCCGCCTATTGAATTTTTTCCTAAATAGTCTTGGAAAGAGCCAAAACATACGATGGGTCTTTTCTTATTTAACTTTTTATACTCTGTATCTGATTTTCTTGAGAAAAATTGCCAGCCTTCAAAATCAACATGGTTTATTAAATCTTCTTTCCAAGCAACTTCAACAGCAGGTTTAAACGTTAAGACTAGAATCTTTTTCCAACCCATTTTTTTTGCTAATTGATATGCTGCGAAGGTTTTCCCAAATCTCATTTTTGCATTCCATAAGAAATGAGGAGTTTTGTTTTCTTCCTTATAGCTAGCAAAATATTCAGAAGCTCTTCTGATTGCTTCTTTTTGTTCTGGCCTTAACTGAAAATTCTGAGTTCTATCTTCTTCATTAATAATTTCTGTTTTAAGTGCTAAAACAACCGCTTTAAGCTGTTGGACAGAGCATGCAAACCATTCTCCGCTTGGATTTTTAATGCCTTTTTTTCTTAAATATTTATGAACAACATGATCATTAAAATGAGTGCCATCTTTTCTCATTGCAGATTCTTCAAAAACAATTTTATATGGAAGATTGCCTGGTCTTTTTGTAGGATATTGCTTTGCAATTCTTTTTTTAACATCGACTGCAGTATAACCTACTTTTAACAGTCCTTCATATGTTTTATCTGTATAAGCGTATATTTTCGGATTTAATTTAGATTTTGGCGGAAAAAAATCTTTTTTATTCATTTTCATTATCATCCTGACCAATCGATTTAATTTTCGAATCTATGTAATTCCATTCTTCCTTACTGATTGCCCATTTTTTAACAAGCATTTTATCAGTATATAATCCTTCATATTTTCCAAGGTCTGGTACGAAGTAAAATTTTTCTTTGGTTACATGTTGTGATACAACAGTTTGGAGTAGAAGAAACCTGACTATCTTGGTAAAAAGATAAGATTTGAAGGATATAACCTCTGCTTCTGACGAAAATGCTCCTGCAACTATCCAAGACTCAGTACAGCACTCTCCTGGCTTTGCAACCCTAGTATTCCCGTTGTAATAAAATCCAACCGGTTTCGAAAAATTTGTCTGTCCAGCAATAGGTGCAGGAGGAATCAGTAATTTCCATTTATCTAAAAGCTTATTTTCATCAGTTACATCCTTTTTATCGGCATACATTAAACCAATTTTTTGTACAAACCAACAAGGAACGCCACTTTTCTTAGGTTCATAATTTGTGGGTAAACCGAATGGTTTTCTTGAAGATACAAATTCATTTAAACGTTTACCGCCGTTCTCTTTTTTCGCTTCGATTTTTCGAATAATAGGTATTGCTTGGCTTTGTCGTATTAGAATCGAGAATTCATTTAATACTCTTTCTGATTTTTCTTTATTATCATTACTGAAATTTGTTACTTCACATAAACCTTTATTATCTCTATCCCATAAAAAGTAGCAAATTCCACCTGCCACATCAACCCCGGGAAATACATCATTTGAATTTTCAAAGTCAATAAGTTTACGAATTCTTTTATCATTTAGCATCTCACTTCTAAATTCATCTAGTCCTTTTCCTCCAGCATACCAACGTGCAGGAATGATCATTGTAAGATATCTAGGTTTAAGTTTCTTAGCTTGTTGAATAAAATTATGATAAATTGGACTTGCGCTTCTTCCATGTCCCTCATCATTTAATTGATAAGGTGGATTTCCGATTATTACGTCGAATTTCATTTTGAACATCTCTTCTGGTTTATTTGTGTGGATGAATTCATATGAGTGTGATTCCAATTCATCCCCTCGGTCATAAACTTCTTTACTCGCTCTACAGTATTTGCATCTTCCATTATACCATATGTGTTCTATTCTATTAAATTTAATATTGCCTTCATTGTTCTTAAATTTTGTGCATACTGAATATTTTCCATTTGCGCTTTTAGAGCAGTACAGTGACCTTCTTGATATTAATGAAGTTAATTCTGTTATTGCTATTCCATATAATTGATTATTTAGTATGTGATTTGCCCTTTTTTGCTTGTCTGGAATCTGTTTTTCTAATCCTTTTAGGAGTCTTTTTGCAATCTCCCTCAGGAATATTCCTGTTTTTGAAACCGGATCCAAAAACTTTGCATTTTTATTAGTCCAAAGTTTTGAAGGCAATAAATCCAACATTTCATTAACGATTTTTGGCGGAGTGAATACTTCATCGTTGCTTAAACTGGCAAGGCAGGTTAATATATCTGGATTGTAGTTTATCTTATTCATTATTCGCTAGCTCCATATAGTTCATCAGCGGATGATCTTTTAAGACATTTGGCAATATAACTCGTTCGCCAGTATCGCTGTCAGTTGTAAAACTCCATAACAATGTTGGACTAAATATGTCTTTGTAAGAGTACTCTTTTCTTTTTATTCTTGCGTCATTGTAAGGCATAGACCATTCGGACAAAATCAAGGGTTTGCCTTTACCATCCTTCATAGTTAAGACATCGCCGCAAACAATATTTTTACTTAGAATAAATTTTAACATAATAACAAATTTATTATTGACATCATGTTTAAAGATAGTTCTGTATTCTTTTGCAAATATTTCAAGCAATCGCTTTCTGCACTCTTCAATGTTATCTTGAAGTAAATCAATTCCATATAAACTTGAGATAACAATAACTGAATATTTTTCATATTCTGGTTGGTTTTTTATATATTTTTGTTTCAGAACAGATAATTTTCTATTTAGAACTTCGACTAAAAAATTTCCAGTGCCACAGGCAGGTTCTAAAAATCTAGAATCTAATCTCTCTGTTTCATTTTTTACTAAATCTAACATACCGTTTACTTCTCTTTCGTGTGTAAAAACTTCTCCATGATCTGCTACTCTATGTTTAGATTTTATTTGATTGTTTGAATCAAACATTATTTTTTCAAACTCCTTTCCTTCCCTATATATAACAATTCCCCTCACATTTTATTAACCTTTCCTTCTCCTAGCCAACCATGATCCCAGAAAGAGGATGTAGGCATAAACCCCACCCCACAGGGCAACCGCTACCAAAAGGCAATAGATCGAGTTCTCGTAGCCGAAGAGGTAGCACATTGGCATCAACTTACCTATTAGTAATATACTATTGGTAAAGAAACTATAAATACTTATTGGTATATTACTATTAGTATATGGGTAAAATTACACTTTCTGGCTTCAAATGCGAGCGCTGCGGGCATAAGTGGGTGCCCCGCAACAAGAAGGAAACTCCTAGGGTTTGTCCTAGGTGTAAGAGTCCTTATTGGGA
>JBDRBU010000123.1:0-53556 GCA_043822305.1 Candidatus Firestoneibacteriota bacterium | reverse complement strand
ACATAATAAGTTGGTCACGATTTGGTATTCTAAATTGTGCCATTTATTTTTCCCTCCTGATTTTTAATAAATTATATTTTAATATACCAAATTTTAGTCTTATTATCAAGACAGTATTTTGACTATTTCAACAGCCTGATTGTATTGTAAACGTTTTTTATTATATTTGCAATGATTTTATTAGATTTTATTTTTGTTATAATAGATGGATAACAGTATTGTGTAATAGTGTGGAGGTAAATACTCACTCATTATGTTGGTAACTACTCATTGAAACCTATCTAAAATTTTGTAAATACTCACTGGTTATGTTATTTCACTCTAAAAAATAGAGTTTTTTCAGTGATGTTTTTAATCAAAATCGTTCAAAAACTGATTTTTTAACATAATGACTGAATATTTACAAAATTTTTCAATAATACACATCTCATCATATAAATTATACAAAATAATTTTTAATAAGTTAAGATCTAATTTTTTTCTCTTACATTCTTTATTTTTTACTATTATCAAAACGGATAAACACCCTACAAAAGAGAGCCTTTTTCATCCCTTAACATAACCACTGAATATTTACGTTTTTAAAGCAAACGCTCAGTTTTTTCATACAGGTTGGTTCATAGAATCCTTATGCACTCAAACGCTTGTTATTTATATAATACGCACTAATAAAAAGCCATTTATTGAAAGCTGGCCAAGTAAGTTTTTAGTTTTTACTACATTAATGATAATAAGTGTAGGAATATTTCTGCCTTTTACTCCCCTGGGAAAACATTTTGGTTTTGTAACTCCACCAATCTTATATTTTATTGCACTTGCTATTATTATTATTACTTATTTGTTTTTAGTTCAGATTGTTAAACAGAAGGTTGTAAATAAATATGGTTACGATTAAGGGGTCAAAATATAACTTTCCATAATGAAGGTTTGACCCTATTGTTTATTTTATTTCCATCCAGGAAATAACACCAACACCAACCGGGACGAGTCTTGAAATATTCAGATTAAGTAATGCGTCGTATCCTACATTAAAATTTCCAGGGACATATCCACCTGTATTAAATGTCTGACCTCCAAAAGTAGTAAACTGTGTTATACTGGAACTCCCTCCAGACTTATAAGAACGTCCACCTCCACAAAGACATCCGGAATATCCATAAAGAAATCCAGATATTTTCATATCATTACTATTTTTAAAAAAAGATGTATTTACTTTTCTCCAGGGATTAACATATATATTATCTGTACAAATTAAAGCAATGGCATCATTTGTTGGATTACTGGTAGCAGGAACTGGAACAGGCAATGATGGATTATAAGTAGCACTCCCCGTTGTATAAATATCACCTGAATACATAATATCACCAATGAGTTCAATACTTTTTTGTGAAACTATCATAATTTTTTTATTTGTATTATTAACAGCCGTAGGTAATCTTCCATAAACCGCTACATCATCAATAGAATAAATTACAATTCCGTAAGTACTGGCTAAGGCATTATTGTAATTAGTTGCACCTTGAAATACATCATCGGTACTCCCTGTTCCAAAAGCATTAAGATTCACCTTTATATGAGCATTTGTAATTCCCGTAACTCCTACATCTATTATCAAATTACTTGATACTCCACAAGAAACATCCGTTCCATTTAACCTGAACCAGGGAAGTAAACTTTTCTGCAGAATAACCTGAGAATAATTATAATAAGCAGAATATGGAATAGGTCGGATTGTTACTACCATCCCTCCTCGTTGTCTATCAAACCAGGTTCCTAGTAGTCTGCTTGTTGTTGTGCATATATCAAAACCAGCATATGTAGTTAGTCTTCCGAATTTTGCCACCTGTGTACGAAAAGTAGGAGCAGACCATCCACCTAACTGCCTTATATCATTTGCTGCCATAGTAACATAAGTATCTGACCAAAATGGATTTGCACCTCCACCAGATAAAGTACTTGAATTCCAGTACATAGTTCCACCAATTTCTAAATAAGAATTACAATGATATGGTCCATCAAATGTTCCACCAGAAGATGCCCACATATCATTAGAAATTGTAAAAGCATTATATCTGGCTAAATTAACTATTGAAACATTTGCTTGAACATGTCTTGTAATTGATGTTGTACCTTTAGCACCATATGCCATAATCGGAGAGGCAATAGCATCTAATACATATCTATTATTACCTTCTAAATCTAAGACTGGCTGATGCATTGCGTCTCTTAATAAATCTAAAGTTACAGGAACTATTAATGTTGTTGATGAAACTGTTACTGGATAATTTTCGGTTATCGGTAATGTTGTACCAAAAACATTTATCTGTCGATTTACAATATCACTGATCATTTGATTTACGGCTGCGTCTGTGGCTTCAATAGCTATCTGCTGAGCTTTATGACTTCCAGAAGTAGTTATATTAACCTGGCTTACAGTAAAATAAACCCCTATCATTATAATAGTTATTAGAAATATTATCCCAACCATTATAAAAGTAGATTGTCCAGTTTGTAAATTAATACTTCTCATCTTTCTCCTCTTTAATTCCCCCTTAATAAAGGGGGTTAGGGGGTTGTTAAGTTAAACTTTTTTAAAATGTGTTTCTTATGGCTATGGCTGAGGTTAATGTTAAACTTTCCCTTGTACCACTTTTACCCTTATCCGCTATTGAAACTATAATTCCAACACAAATCATATTGTAAGTATTATCATAATAAAATGATACATCATCAAATTTTAAAGTTGGGTCATTTAAAAATGCAGAAATACCGCCACTTCTAGGAACAGTATCAGGATGGGCACGAAAACTATCAAAATCAAATGTTACAGGAAAAGCAGTATATTGAACAGCCCCTCTGGTTAGTTTTTGTAAAAAAACATTCTTTCCACTATAAGTTCCTAAATAATAATCTATCTTATCATCCGAACTCCTGGTTGTAGGGTCTGTTAAAGAAGGTATATAAAAACTCACTGGAACTACCGCAGTAGGATGAAGAGTAGTATTTGGAGTAAATGTTGGCTGTTGAGCAATTTCTCTTAATTGTTTTTGGACACTGCTTAAACTGGCGATAGCGATTTGTGTAACTTTTGTCTTAGCATCGGTCTTTGAATACGACTTATATATTTGAAGATAAAAAACAGAAACGATTGTTCCCATCATGCCCAGGACAGCAATAGATACCATCATTTCTACTAAAGTGTAACCTTTATTATTATAAGAAATCATTTTTTTTCCTTTTTCTCTGTAGCATCCTGTTTTATACAGACGCATCAATTACATCGTCCCATATAAAATGGGACGCTACTGGCTTCACCTATTAATAGTATTACTTATCGTGACTGGTTGAAACTTATCATTTTGCTTGCTGACAGTAACTGTTACAAGCCAGCCTAAAGCAGCTCCGGCAATACTATCTGTTGGCACCACCGTGCTAGTTATAATATAAGGATAATGTGAACCGGGTGGAGGAATTGGTGCACCTGCTGTTGAATCAGGGTCAGTAAAACCTATAAATGTTTTTAATGTAAAATTAGATAGGACAGCATTTGGATTAACACCAAACGATTTTTCTGTTGCAATCTGATTAACATACAAAATATCAGAAGTATTTGGAGTTGTAATTTTCTCAAATTTAATAGTTATACCAGTAGATGAACTTCTTTCTGATGCAACTGCAATTACTTTGGTTAATTTCTGCCAACCAAGAGCAAAATTATTCACTGTATTAGAACTACCTGCTGGTGTAGTGAACCAACTTTTTACATTATTATCGCCCAGATAAACCCACATAATAATAGAATCTCCTATAGCGCCTGCTGAAGTATTTAATGACCTTCTAACATATTGACCTGAAGAACCTACTGAACTAATACTCATACATTTTGTATCTGTCTCTGTATAAGGGAGTGGTGTAAATGGTGTAGTTATATTATTCCTTTTAACACTTGAAGGATATATAGACCAGGAAGATGCAGAAGAAAAACATTCATCAACAATAGTAGTAGTAACATTTATAGCACCTGTTTGCTCTACTTCTATGGTTAAATTACCTGTACTTGTATCAACACTTGTTAAAGGAATACTTACAAGTTTACCATTTGGAGGCACTAACTCTGTTGAAGTATAACTCCCTTTAACAAGATTATTAACTATAACTCTTTCGGTTCTTAATCTGGTCATATAATCAATTAATCTCATCTCTAATGTTCCACTTGTCCCTGCTGGACAGGTAACACTAAAAATCACATTACCCGGTGTAGCATCATCTGGAGGATTGCGAGTTAATGGATGAGCCCAACAATTAATTAAACTTCCTGCACCAGGATTACCATAACTACCTTGAATTAAAGAATAACTATACCCAGCATTCTGAGTTGTGACTGTATTAGTTGTGCAATCAAACTCTAATTGCGTAATCGCAGGTATGGGAACAAGAGTTCTTGAAAAAGTAATAATTCCATTAGCAACTGTTGGTGAATATACAGGGAATTGAACTCCTGGAGCAAAATTTTCTCCTCTAACTGATTTCCATTCTTCTACTCTTTCTGTAGCAATTACAGATTTTATGGCACGTTCGTTCGTTAATAAATTAACTTTAAAAAAATGAAAAAATGCTTGAACAGCAGCAAGCATTATAATTGCCAAAACAAACATTGTTACTATAATTTCAATTAATGTGAATCCTTTTTCTTTATTCATAATTATTACCCCTTATAATTATAACACTTTTTTTAGATTTGTCAAGTGGGTCATCCGCTCTAAAGAGCGGAGTTATTATGCCGGGGGCCGGAATTGAACCGGCATCCGCCTAGGGCGGGAAGGATTTTAAGTCCTTTGCGTCTACCAATTCCGCCACCCCGGCAAGTTTTGATACAAATACCCTACCTCAATACACAGTTCCAAGAAAATCAAAAGATATTGCGGTCTTCACTTGCTCTGAAACACGCTCAACTTTATGACCCATATTTATCAGATATCCCATACCGATATTTTCTTTTTTATACAAAGATACAAATTTTTCTATATTGCCGCCAATGTTATATTCAGCAGACATTCCAGCTTTTATCTCTACAGGTATCAATCTATTACCATTTTTTATAATAATATCTACTTCTAATCCTGAATGATCCCTAAAGAACATCAGATCAGCGTCTATTCCTCTATTTCTAAAATACTTCAAGATTTCAATTATAATATAATTCTCAAACAGGGGGCCAAGAAGCCTGTTTGAAAACAAGTTGTTCACTGTATTTATTTTATTTACGAAAGATACAAGACCGTTATCTGTAAAATATACTTTTGGGGCTTTAATAAGTTTTTTCCCGATATTTTTATAATACGGATAAAGTAAGTAGACAATATTACTCGCAACTAAAACGGACAACCAACTCTTAATGGTATTTACGACAACACCCAATTCGATGGATATTGAATTCATATTAAGAAGTTGTCCAACCCTTGAGCACAGTATCGTGATAAAATTATTAAATGACCTCAAATCACCTATATTATAAAGAATTTTTACATCCCTCTCAATATATGTCTGAATATAGTTTTTGTACCATCTTTCCGAATTTACTTTGTTGTCCACTATAAGTCCCGGATATGTTCCTCTTAGGCATGCTTTGGTAAAAGAATCTTTAATACTATTTTTTTCATTAATCTCATTTTTTGACAACGGATATAAATTGATTATGCCTACTCTTCCGGCAAGTGTTTCAGACAAATTCTTCATCATCAAGAATTGTTGCGATCCGGCAAGAATATAGCGACCTTTTAACCTTGGATTTTCATCAACTTTCATTTTAATGTATCTTAACAATTCAGGAGCGTACTGGATCTCATCCACTATTATTTTTCCGGAAGATTCGTTTATAAATAACTTGGGATCTCGTTTTGCCCTGTCCTGCAAGTCAAGATCATCCAAATCATAATATTCGTATTCATCTTTAAACACATACCTTAAAAGCGTTGTTTTACCTGTTTGCCTTGCCCCTGTCAGCGCCACAACAGGGAAATTGTCTTGTGTTTTCTTTTAATTCTTTTGTTATTGTTCTTGCAATATACTTATCTTTCATAAGCAAATCTTACCATATTCACAAATATTAGTCAATAGATAATTTGCAGTAGCAGTGCATAATATTTGCATTACACAGATTCTGCCTTAAAGCAATTTGATTAAAATTGCCAGTAAGGAAGATATAATAATTATTATTTTATCATTTCTTTTGCTTTATCAACAGCAGAAGCTGCGTCTGGAGCATATCCATCCGCTCCTATTTCATCTGCATATGACTGAGTTACTGGTGCTCCTCCGATCATAGCCTTGACTATTAAACCTACTTTTTTCATCTCTTCTATAATCGTCTTCATAGAAACCATGGTCGTTGTAAGAAGTGCTGACATAGCAATAATATTAGCACTATTTTCTTTGGCTAGCAATATAAACTTTTCTGCAGGAACATCAATTCCAGCATCAACTACTTTAAAGCCAGCACCTTCTAACATCATCGCCACAAGATTCTTTCCTATATCGTGCAAATCTCCTTTTACTGTTCCAACCACAACAGTACCTAATGGTTTAATATCTGCCTTAGCCAATAACGGTTTAAGGAGTTCCATTCCTGATTTCATGGCTCTGGCGGCAATTAAAACTTCCGGAACATATACTTCGTTCTTTTTAAATCTTTCTCCAATAACACTCATTCCTCCTATAAGCCCTTTTTCAAGAATATCTTTTACTGGTATTTTTTCATTTATGGCCTCTTGAACAAGCTCTTTTACTTTTGGTGCTTGTCCTTTTATTACATTATCTGCAATTTCCTGTAAATTCATACACCCTCCTTTTTTTAATTTATTAAATAATCACTTCCTGGTTTAGACTTCACCTCATTAATTAATTTTCCTCCTTTTTGCATTATTTCTCCCAGATTTTTTATCTTTCCAATCTGACAAAGAACAATACCTAGAGACAAATGTAATAAATAATAATTAGTGTTCTTGTCCTCACAAAGTATGGGTATATGTATCTCCATTTCTTCTATAAGATTTTTAGCCATACTTTCAGCCTTTCCTCTGGAAATTACCATGAATCTATCTTCGCCATAATAAAAAACAGCATCCCATTTATTTCCATATTCTTTTATGGCTGATTTTATCTGCTCGGCTAATGTTCTAATTGCTTTTTCCCCTTGTTCAAATCCATGTTCACGACTGAACTCTGAAAATTTTCTATATTCTATAAAAATAGCAGAAAATTCAGTACCTGAAGAAATCAAACTTTTAATCATTCTTTCCCCGGATGGTCTTGTTTTAGAACCAACATCTTTGTCTATACCTTTTAAAAGAAACTTCATATTTAAAATTCTTATCAGCAGAAGAATTGAAAATCCTGCAAAGACAACAACAACAAAATATGTTAGTACTTCTAAACTATTTATCCTTCCTGTTATCTTTAGTTTGTAAGGCACGGCTTTACCGCATGATAATTTAACTATATTTACTCCTCTTTTTATTCCGGTTATAAACTCAACACTACAATTTCCATCCTGCTTTGTTACACAAAAACCATTTGACAAGCTCCCGTCACCTTCCTCAATAGTAAATAACACATATGCATTATTCACGGGTCTATCTTTAGCATCAGAAAGATGTGCGGTAATTTTTACTTTTTCTCCTGCACCCACTATTTGTGGTTCCGTCCAACCACTTAAATTTTTAGATTGATCTATGGCACTAAAAACCTTAGGGCTAAATATTAAACTTAAAAGTAAAGCCCCTATTGTCCACCAGCCTATCCTGTATTCTTTAGAATCTCTTTCTGAATCATCATCAAGAGTATCCGAACAAGCATTTCCTTCCTTGCTCTTTGCTGATTTCATTAGTTTTCCAGCAATATCTAAAAATTCATTATAGTTAGTTAAGGTAAATTTTTCGCTATTTAAGATTCCTAATGAAATAGTTATTAGTGGATAATTAAATAAAGCACCATCCTCGTTTTTCACCGTAGTAAATCCTTTGTTTTTATCTTGTTCGGAGTAAAAAGTCTTTATTTTCTCCTCAAACTGATGTAGTATTTTTTTGGTTAGACTTTCTACTTTTTTAGGATTTGTTATAATGACAAAATCATCTCCACCCAGATGAACAAGTATATCAGAAGAAGAGGCATTTTCTGAAAGCATTTTCGCAAAAGATTTTATAACTGTATCACCTTTTTCAAATCCATATGATAAATTATAATGTTTAAAATCATCAATATCTATAAATATCGCCGAAAACCTCTTTTTGTTTTTTATAAAATTATTTACTTTGTATTTTAGGTATATGTCTGAAGGTAAATTTGTAAGAGGGCTTAAATTCTTGCTTTTTATTTTGTTTTTTCTTAAGATATACAATCCAAACAAAAACACAAAGATCAATGTTATAAAAATTATTAAATACCAGATTGGATAATCGTAACTTACAACCACCCCTCTTGATAAAGAGATTAAAGAAGCAGTTATCTTTATCTCTACTTCTCCTCTTCTTTGAGAAGTTAAATATACAAATGCTTCCCCATTTTCATCTGTTAAAATATCTGCCTTAGAAAGAGTTCCTTCTCCTTTTATTATTTTAAAATTAACTTTTGATTTGGGCACCGGCAAATAATTATCATCTGTAATTAGAGCATAAATTTTAGAGGGAAGATTCACCACCGAATTATTAGGATATGCATAGCCGTAAAGTTTTGATGGAGTATCTGCCTTCTCCCTTACATATTGAATTTGACCCTCGGTCATTACACTTACTTCTATGGGTTTTAGATTTCCACAACTAACTTTAACCGTATTTTTTCCGGCCTTTTCTCCTGTAGTTAAAATAGTGGAAACTTTTCCTGCCTCGGCCACAGACGATTTAGAAAGCAGCCTTCCTCCACCACGGGTAACTTCAAAATACACAGTAGCTCCAGTTATTAGTCTACCTTCTTTATCGGTTACTGTTGCTGTAAGCGTCACATCATCATTAGTCGCAATATTTTGATAAGCAAAAACCGCAGACAAATGAGCCGGAGGCAAAGTAGAAGCGTTAACAATGATTTTAACTTCAACAGGTGTAAAATCTTTAGCGATAACTTTAACCACAACAGTTTCTGCCGTAGAACCACTTGTTAATATTGCCGTAATTTCTCCCTTACTATCTGTTACACCTTGGGTAATATTTAAACTGGCATCCCCACTTTCTATCACAAAATCAATTTTTATATCCGGCATAGGAGATCCAATTGTATCTATCATCTTTGCTTTTATAGTTGATTTACTTCTAATATAAATTGTATCCGGTGTAGCGGATGTTAGTATATTTTTGGCCGTAGGAACAAGTATTTCGAAATCCACACTTTTACTCTCAAGATTTTCTACTTGTACATCTATTTTAGTAGTACCGATTTGTTTCCCGGCTAAGACAGTTACCTTTACTTTCCCAGAATCATCTGTCTTGATTGAACTTGGATTTATTGTTATTAAATCACCAGGAGTAAATTTAACTTGTGCACTCTTAGCAGGATTTCCCTGACCATTTTTTACTTCAATTAGTAAAGTAGCACTTTGTCCTATATAAATCTTGTCTGGTTCTAATTTAATGGAAAATTCCGTTGGCGGAGAAGGTTTTCCTTCTACATTTACATAAATAGTAGGTAATCCCGGAGATTCTATTTTAACCTCATTAATCCCGGGAATTGGCCCTGTTTTTAAAATTGCCTTTATACTTCCTGAAGTATCACTAATATCTTCAGTTGGTGTTATTTTTCCCCCTCCCATTATAACAGAAAGATTTACTTTAATACCTCTTGTTGTAACACCTTTTTTATCTAATGTATACACAGTGATTTTTGCTTCTTCACCAGCAATTACAGAAGATGGAGATGCTACTGCTTGAATACTGGATTCAGCAAATATACTTTGACAACTAAAAATAACTAAAAATATAGTTATAGTGCATATTAAATTATTTTTCATAAATTTAATCTATTAAACAAGCACTCCCTGGTTTAGATTTCACTTCCTTAATCAATTTTCCTGCTTTTTGCATTATTTCTTCTAAACTTTTTGTTTCCGGTGGATTACAGGTTACAATACCTATAGAAAGATCTAACAGATAATAATTAGTAGTTATAGAGAATTTGATTTTTTTATCTTCACATAAATTCGGAATATGTATTTTCATCTCTTTTATAAGATTTTCTGAAATACATTTCGGATCTCCAGACATAGAAACTATCACAAATCTGTCTACACCGTAATAAAAAGCAGTACCTTCTTTTCCTGTATATTGTTTTACCACATATCTTATCTGCTTTGCTAAAACTTTCACTGCTTCTTCTCCATGCTTAAAACCATATTCATCATCAAACTTAGAGAAATCTTTATACTCTACGAAAACAACAAAAAATTTAGTTCCTGAAAAAATTAAATCTTTTAATGTTTTTTCGGCAAGAGGTCTTGTTTTGAATTTCACATCTGGATCTATTAACAAATTTCCAATTTTTAAAATTTTAATTAGCAAAAGTACACTTAATCCTAAAGACAATACAACAATAAAGAAACCTGTGGTATCAAATACTGCACCCATTATTTTTATATCTACAGGTTTTACTTTACCAAAATATATTCTAACTACATTATCTCTTATCCCCTTACCACTAACAAAGGTTGCATCACAATGACCATTCTTGTCAGTTATCCCCCAATTTTTTAAAAAAGTTCCTTCACCTTTTTCTACTGTAAATAAAACAGGAGCATTACTTATAGGTCTGTCCTTATTGTCTGTTAGATATGCTGTAATCTTTGATTTACCTTCTATTAAAACTATCCCCGGATTTGCGGAACCCTTCAAAATAAAATTCTCTGATACATCTCCTGCGGTTGCTTTATTTATAAATAACAAGACAAGTAAAATTATTCCGATGGTAAACCATCCTATTCTGTATTGCTTTTTGCCCTTTTCAGAATCATCATCAAGAGTATCAGAAATTTTATTACCTTTCTTTGCTTTTGCAGACTTCATCAATTTACCACTTATATTAAGAAATTCATTATAATTCCATGGTATAAATTCAATACTACTAAAAATTGCCAGAGAAATTGACATTAATGGATGTTCCTTTGTTTTCCCATTTTCTTTGTAACTTTCTATAATTTTGTTACTTATATCTCTTGCTTTTTTAGAAGATGTTATAACAACAAAATCATCTCCACCAAAATGACCTATTGTATCAGAAGAAGAAACTGAATTTTTTATAATCTTTGCAACAAGTTTAATAACATCATCTCCTTTTTCATATCCATAAGCAATATTAAAGTGCTTAAAATCATCTAAATCTATAAATATTGCAGAGAACTCTTTTTTATTTCTAATACAATTTTTAATTTTTTGTTTTATATATAAATCAGAATAAAAACCTGTTAGATGACTTGTTGTTAATTTTTTTGCTTTACATTTGTTAAAAATATAAATTACAAATAAAACCACAGGTAAAAGTATTATAATCATTAAAAGATATTTTATCGGGTATTCACAATTTACTCTTACTAAAACAGGTGGAAGATTTAAACTGCTGATTGTTACATCTATACTTCCTCTTTCTTTGGAAGTTAAATAAACAAAGCCCTCTCCATTTTCATCTGTGGTAATTTCTTCATTAGATAAATTTCCTGTCCCTTTAACTATTTTAAAGATTACTTTTACTTTAGGTACTGGTAAATAATTGTCGTCTACAACCATAGTAGAAATTTTACAAGAATCTCCTATTGTTAATCCCTTAGGATTTGTACATTCAATAATTTTTGTTGGTGCTCCTGTTTCTATTCTTTTATATTTAATTTCTCCTTCTGTTGTTATACTTGATTCTATAGGGTTTAAATCAGTAACTCTAATCCTTACTGTATTTCCCCCACTTTTTTGTCCTGTTGTTAAAACAACTGATGACTTTCCTGATTTTGAAACAGCAGAATAAGAAAGTAATTTCCCTCCCCCACTAATTAAATCAAAATAAACAGTAACTCCGTCTAATAAGGTCTTTTCACTATCAGTTACTATTGCTGTAACAGTTGTATCATCTCCTGGAAGTACAAAAGAAGGACTAAAAGTAGCTGATACATTAGACGGGGGTAAAACTACATTATTAATTTCAATATCTACTTTTACATGTGAAGAATCGTTAGCTTTTACATTTACAGTTGCAGTTCCTTCTGTTTTGCCTGGTTTAAGTATTGAAACACATTCTCCATTCTCATCTGTTACCCCTTGCGTAGCACTTAAAGTAACATCTTTTTCTTCAACTTCAAAGGTTATCTTAGCATCTTTTACAGGAGAGCCAAAATTATCTGTAACTTTTACTTTTACAGTTGATTTGCCTTTAAGATTAATCTTTTTTGGAGTTGCAGTAACAACAACATCTTTTATAGTAGGATCAAGAACCTCAATATCTACAGACTGAGAGTCCAGATCTCCAACTTTTATTTCTAATTTAGTGCTCCCACTTTGTTTGCCTGCTGTAATAGTTATTTCTACTTTTCCATCTGCATTAGTTTTATCTGATTTACGATTCACTTTTATTAAATCAGAAACAGTAAAATTTACTAAAACATTCTCGAATGGTTTTCCTCTAGAATCTTTAACCAGAACTTCTACTTTAGCCGTTTGGGTTATATAAACTTTGTCCGGGGCAATTTTAGCTGAAAATTCAGCAGGAAAAGGAATCTTGCTTTCTATATTAACATATATAGGAGAAGCACCCAGAGATTCTATTTTAACAGCATTTGTCCCGGCATTTTTACCAGTTGTAAATGTTGCTTGTGCCTTTCCGGAACTATCACTTACACCCTCACTCGGTGTTATTTCACCAACTCCAGCGGCCATAGAAAATTTTACTTTTATCCCTTCTAAAGCATATCTTTTCTCGTCTGTGACAAAAACAGTAATTATAGAAGTTTCTCCAATAAATATTGAAGCAGCAGATACTTTCGCTTGAAGCAAAGCTTTTGAATAGACTGGAGAAGAATTTAAAATAACAGCACTAAGAATTAAAAACCAGAAACCATGCATATTTTTTTTCATTTTTTTAGCCCCTCAATAGCCAATTTAATATCCTGTGGAACAGCGGAAATAAATTCTACATATTTCCTAGTCCTTGGATGAGTAAAACCAAGCAAACAGCAATGCAACGCTTGTCGGTTAATTATTTTGTCTTTCCGGCCATATAAACTATCTCCGATGACAGGATGACCCAAGAATAAAAGATGCACTCTGATTTGATGAGTTCTGCCTGTCTTTGGAGTAACTTCTAATAAAGTTGCATTTTTAAATCTTTCCAAAACTTTAAAATATGTAATTGCTTCCCTTTTCTTTTTACTTGAAATTCCGATCTTTTTTCTATTTCTTATACTTCTTCCTAGAGGAACCTTAATCTCGCCAGCCCCCTCTTTAAAAGTTCCATGAACCAACACTAAATATTTCTTTAAAACTTTCCTTTCTTCAAATTGTTTAGATAAATTTTGATGCGCTTTATCAGTTTTGGCTACAACTAATATTCCAGATGTGTCTTTGTCTAACCTATGAACTATCCCCGGTCTTAAAAAACCTCCTATTCCAGATAAATTTTTGCAATGATAAAGTAAAGCATTAACCAAAGTACCTGAATAACCACAAGTACCAGATGGATGAACAATCATCCCGGCCGATTTATTTACGACTATTATATCATTATCTTCATATAAAATACCAATAGAAATTTTTTCAGGTAAAACATTTATCTTTCGAGGTTTTGGAATTTCAACTTCTATCTTATCGCTTGTTTTAATTTTATAAGCAGATTTTACTATCTTGCTATTAACAGATATATTCCCTTCTTTAATATACCTTTGGATCAATGACCTGCTTATATTTAACTCTTTTGAAACATAAACATCTATTCTTTCATTTATATTGTTTTTTACATTAAAAACTTTAATTTCCACTTTTTTCTTTTAACTTTTTAAATAAGAATATAGCAATTATTATTAAAACAATACTAACAAATTGAGATATTGAAATTAAAGAAAAAAGTAATGGACCCCGACTATCGCCCCTTATGAACTCTATTAAAAATCTAAAACTTCCATAATAAAAGATGTATTTTATGAAAATTTCACCATCAAGTTTTTTCTTTGTATTTATTAATATAGTAAATATTATAAATAGCCCTATGGACTCTATGATTTGTGTTGGGATATGGGGAATTTCATCTTTTAAGTTACTAAAAATAACACCAAACTTGTTACTTTTTATTCCATAGCAGCACCCGCTAAAAAAACACCCTATCCTTCCAATACCCTGGCCTAAGACAAGACCCAGGGTAAATATATCTATAATTTTCCATACTTTAAAATTATACTTCTTTACATACCAGAAAAAAATTATTAGTCCACCTATAAGTCCTCCATAAAATACTAACCCACCTTCCCAGACTTTAAATATATCTAAAGGCCTTTCTATATATTGTTTGAATTCGACTAACACATAAAGTAATCTTGCGCCAACTAGACTACCAATAAAAATATAAATACTTAAATCAAGTATCTTTTCTTTGTCAATATTCTCTTTTCTGGCATAATAAGTAGAAATATATGTTGCCGCTACAAATCCTATGGCCACAAATAATCCATAGGTATATATAGTTAAAGGACCTATTTTAAAAAGTATTGGGTGCATAATTTACGTTCAATAAAATAAGTATATCTTATGTGTTTTATTCTGTTAAGTGTTTTTTATTCTTAATTAAATGTAATATAAGTAGCACCACGCCAATAGTAATGGCTGAATCTGCTAGATTAAAAACTGGCCATTTGTATTTTTCGCTTAGACCAACTTCTATAAAATCTATTACTTCTCCAAATCTAACTCTATCTATGAAGTTACCTATTGCTCCTCCAGTTATTAATGAAAAAGAAAATTTTATAGAAGTATTTTGTTCCAAAATTCTTTTAAAATAATAAATTATAAATATTAGAAATACAATTCCTGTTATTATAAAAAATGGAATTCTTATTGCTTCTGGAAGATTTGACAGGAGACCAAAAGCAGCTCCTTTATTTCTTATATATGTAATATGGAAGATATTAGGTATTATGGCTAGAGACTCATTCAACTCTAATTTTTGCTGAATAAACAATTTAATAATTTGATCAAGCAATATAACTACCGGAGTCCACAAAAAAATTAACATTTATATTTACCTTTGTGGTATATATTCAGTAAAAAGCCCTTTATTTTTTAATTCCCCCTTAATAAAGGGGGTTAGGGGGTTGTTCTTTTAATAATCGTTGTCGTTCCATATCGCATTGTCATAGATATTCATCACAACAGTATTACAACAGCATCTAAAGATGCTTGACTACATCTACTTCTATTATATTTACACATCTTTCACATAATGTTTTATGTTTTTCATCCAATCCAACAGAAACACTATAATTCCAGCATCTTTCACATTTTAATCCATCCGCTTTTTCTACTTTAATCTCAAATTTATCTTCTTTATTTAAAATAACCTGTGACACAATAAATATCTTTGGTAAATCATTTTCATATTGTTTAAAAAAGATAAAATCATTTTCATCTTTAATATTTATTATTACTTTTGCCTCATATGGATGTCCTATTATTTTATCATTCCTTAAGCCTTCGAGTAATTTAAAAACTTTATCCCTTAAATCGATTATTTTTGTAAACCTTTCTTTTATCTCATCATTTACATATTTTTCCTGAAATTTTGGCCATTCCGTTAAATGAATACTTTCTTCTTTCTCGCCTAATTTCTTTAGCTCCTGCCAAACTTCCTCAGAAGTAAAAGTAAGTATTGGAGCAAGAAGTTTTACTAAATTTACAAGGATTTCATGTATGACCGACTGTCCTGCTTTTCTATCTAAAGTATTAGCCGGATAAATATACATTCTATCTTTAAGGATATCTAAATAAAATGCGCTTAAATCAACCACACAAAAATTATAAATTACCTGATAAAATTTAAAAAATTCATATTTCTCGAACAAATCTGTTGACTCCTTTATGACCTCTGAAAGTCTATGTAATATATATTTATCTAAATCAGGGAGTTTTTCATAATTAACTTTATCCGTGGAAGGATTAAAATCATATAAATTCGAAAGTAAATATCTTAAAGTATTTCTTATTTTTCTGTAGGCATCCATTAATCTGGCTAAGATTTCTTCAGAAAATCTGATATCATCCTTGTAATCACTTGAGGCTACCCATAATCTTATAATATCTGCTCCATATTTTTTACATGCTTCTTCTCCAGTGATTAGATTACCCAGAGATTTTGACATTTTTTTGCCAACTCCATCGACAGCATAACCATGAGTTAAAACTATTTTAACCGGGGATAAATTATTTACGGCAACTCCAGTGATTAAAGATACCTGAAACCATCCCCGGTGCTGATCGGACCCTTCTAAATACATATCAGCGGGCCAGGACAAATTTTTATTATCTTTCAAAACAGCTAAATGAGAAACAGATGAATCAAACCAAACATCAAGTATATCTTTTTCTTTTTTAAATTCTTCTTCATTGCATTCTGGACACTTTTTTCCTTTTGGTAAAAACTCTTTTACATTTCTTATAAACCAGGCATCTGTCCCTTCTTTTAAAACTATCTCTCTTATCTTGTTAAAGACATCATCTTCAATTAAAGGCTTCTCACATTTTGCACAATAAACTATTGGAATAGGAACTCCCCAGAACCTTTGCCTTGAAAGACACCAATCGGGTCTATTTTCTACCATCCCCTTTATTCTGTTTTCTCCAATTTCCGGGAACCATTTAATACGCGGAATAATATTTAGCACTTTTTTTCTTAAATCATTATTATCAATCTTCAAAAACCACTGTTTTGTAGTTCGATATATCACCGGTTTTCTACATCTCCAACAATGAGGATACGAATGGGAATATTTTTCATCTAAAAGTAAAACCTTTTTATCCCTAAGTAATTCAACAATTTCTTTATCTGCATCAAAAACTTTTTTCCCATATAAGTCTGGAATATCTTTTGTAAATTTACCCGAATCATCTACTGGACTAAAAGGTTCTAAATTATATTTCTTCCCTATAATAAAATCTTCTTCCCCATGCCCGGGAGCAGTATGAACACATCCCGTTCCATCAATTTCTGTCACATGTTCTCCCAAAATTATCTTACCAATTCTTTCAATAAATGGATGTTTGTATTTTAACCCTTCGAATTTTGCCCCTTTTATACCATGTTGGACAATTTTAAAATCATTTATTTTTACCTTTTGCATTACAGAATTAACCAAAGCATCGGCTAAGATGAAATATTCATTTTTTATCTCAAGTATTGAATAATTTATCTCTGGATTTAAAGCAATGGCTAAATTAGCCGGTAATGTCCAGGGAGTTGTTGTCCATATTAAAAAATAAGATTTTTTATCATCATTTGATTCCATTACTTTTTTAAGTGAATCAATTATCTCGAATTTAACATAAACTGCTGTCGAGACTTCTTCATCATACTCTACTTCTGCATCGGCTAATGCCGTTTTACAGTTTATGCACCATAAGACCGGTCTATCTCCTTTATAAATAAAGCCATTCTTAACTAAATTAAAAAATGTATCTATAATGGTTGTCTCGTATTTAAAATCCATAGTTAAATACGGATGTTCCCATTCCCCAAAAACACCTAATCTTTTAAACTGTTCTTTCTGAACATTAACAAAATGTAAAGCATATTCTTTACACCTTTTTCTAAATTCAAGTAACTCTATCTTGGTTATATCTATTTTAAATTTCTTAATAATTTCATGTTCTATAGGCATCCCATGACAGTCCCAACCAGGCAAGTACGGAGAATCATATCCTCTCATTGTTTTATATTTAACCACAATATCCTTTAAAATTTTATTCAAAGCTGTGCCAACATGAATGCCTCCATTTGCATATGGTGGACCATCATGCAATACAAATTTTTCTTTGCCTTTGTATTTTTCTCTTATAAGATTATAAACCTTTAATTCTTCCCAAAATAAAAGCATCTGTGGCTCTTTATTGGTTAGACTTGCTTTCATTGGAAAAGAAGTAGAAGGTAAATTTAATGTCTGACTATAATCCATAAAAATTTTCCCCTTCTATATGTGTATATACTACCCTACAGGATGGACTAAGATTATGGCATCCTTATTCAGGCATAAAAACTTTGCACTAACAATTGATTTATCATCTACCCTTGATTGCATCTCTACATCCGATATATTCAAAAACCTCTTCTCTTCGTTCAATAAATCTGAAAGTCTACCGTGATAACCTTCATGTGTTGGTATTTCACCCGTGATTTTATAATCTGTTGTCACGATAGTTATCCTTATTTTTTCCTTCTTTAAAAGCTCTGGCATATTAACCTCCTATTTATTCATATAAACTAATAATCTTTTCATGGCTACATCTATTTCTGTTGTCATTCTTTTAACTTTTCTCATAAAATAGTTAAAAACCATAACACAGGGGATAGCCACAACTAATCCACCGGCTGTGGCAATTAGTGCTTCTGCAATTCCTTTAGCCACAATAGCCGGACCTCCTGAACCTGATGCGGCTAATGCTCCAAACGCATTAATAATACCTATAACCGTACCAAACAATCCAATAAATGGTGCCGTATTTCCAAGAGTACCCAGAATTCCAAGCCATCTTTCCATTTTTAATCTTTCTTCCATTTTTTTACTTTCCATTAATTCCGATATATCTTCTTTATCCCTTTTATGATTGACAATACCAACTTTTATAACAAGGGTTAAAGGACAGGTCGTTTTATCGCATAAACTTATAGCCTCATTATAAGCACTCTGTTCAACAAGATTTTGCACTTTTTCCATAAACCTATTAGCATCTATCTTGCATTTTCTATAATACCACCATCTCTCTATCATAAAAGTAATAGCCACAATAGAACAGAGTATTAGAATTATAAGCGTAAAACTAGTTCTTAAAATTTCTACAAAATTCATCTCCATAATTAACTACCTCCTATTATTTGCTTTGGCTGCTATTTTTGTATTTGAAGTTGCTTGATGGCTTCAATACGCATCTTTGCGGCATTAGTCCATTCTTCTTTTCCACTATTTGCAATAATATCATTATATGTTTTTACGGCTTCATCAAGTTTGTTTTTATTTTCATACATTTCTGCTAATTTTGCCAAACCAGTAAGTCTCCAGGCATTATTTAATGGCTGTAAATTAATTAATTTAACAAATTCCTGCTCGGCTCCATCGTTTTTACCAACCTTTATAAGTGAGTCGCCTATCTGGTATTGAATCTCTACGCTTTGTTCGTCTCCACTTTTTATTGGAATTTTTCTGTATATATCTATTGCGGCATTATATCTTTTTTGTTTTTGATAAATATTTCCAACTTCTATTAAAGCCGGAAAGGCATTAGCATCATTTGGATATTTATTGTAAAAATCAAGATAAGTTGATGCAGAGTCATCTAACTTATTTGCCTTTTTATACGCTAAGGCCATGTTAAACACTGCTGCAGAAGTAAACTCAGAACTTGGAAATTTTTTGATTATCTCCTTATAACTATTTGCCGCATCTTCATATTTTTTTAAATTATAATTTGATGTTGCTGAATGGAATAAAGCATCTACGACAAACTCGTTCTCGGAAAAATTAGAAACAAATCGGTTGTATGAACTTAACGCTTCTTCGTATTTTCCTAATTTATAATATGACTCACCAATAAAAAATTGTGTTAAAGACACTGAAGGACTTTCCGGATAATTTATTATGACCCTAGTTAATTCCTCTAGGGCTTTATCATAGATTTTATCATCAAAGTATTTTTTGCCGATCTTATATTGAATCTCCCCTGCAATTTTAGTCTTAGGATATTTTTCCAAAATACCTTTTAATGTATCTATGGACTCTGTAACTGTCTGGGCTGACACTGATGTAATTGTTGTTCCAGATGTACTTGTAGTTTGTGCTTTAGCTAACTCTAATTTTCTTTTACTGGATGATTCTATTGATTCTATAACATCACTGATTTGAGGGTCATCTGAATATGTTTCAATATATTTTTTAAACTCTTTTATAGCCTGATCATCATCTTTTGCATTATAGTAACTTTGCGCAATTCTTAGTTTTGATTCTTTAACAAATTCACTATCTGGATATTCGTTTATAAGTCTATGGTATGATGCAATTGCCTCTTGATATTTTTGTGCTCTAAAATAAGTATCGGCTATTTGATACAAAGATTCTGGGGCTTTTTTATGATTTTTAAATTTATTAACCAAGGATTCCCAGGCTTTTATAGCCGAACTATAGTACTCTAACCTGTAATAACATAAACCGCTTCTATAGATTGCCTCTGGAGTATTAGAATCATCTGGATTATCTTTTACAAACTTCTCATAAATATCTAACGCTTCTACATATTTTTTTTGATTAAATAAATTATTCGCAACTTCATACTCAGACTGGGCAACTAATTTTCCTTTTGTTTCTTCTCCTTCAAAATGTTCTAAAACCTTTCGAGTTTCTTTCTCGGCTACATCAAACTTCCCTTGTGCATTTGCTACCCATGAAAGTCCAAACTGGGATTCAACAGATTCTTCTGATTTTGGGAAATACTCTTTAATCATATTATACACGGCATCAGCATCTTTATATAACCCATATCTAAAATATGCATCGGCTACAAATAAGTAAGCCTTTGCTCTCCAGGGATTATCCGTTGGTTTTAAATTATTCACTATAAAATGGTAATTTGTTACAATTTGGTCATAATTACGTTGTTCGTATTCACTGCTATTTAACATACAAAGTGATACTTCATAAAGAGAAGTATTTGGCATTCTATCACAAATAAGCCCATAGTAATATGACGCTTTATCAAATTTTTTTAATTTATAAAAACTATTTGCGGTTAGAAAGTAACTATATGGCCGTAAATCATGTTTACTAAAATCTTTATCAAACTGTTCATAAGCACCTATAGCCATCATAGAATTTTCCTGTGTATAATAACACCAGCCTATTTTATACTGACTGTAAGGAGATACTTCGCTGTTAAAATACTGTAATACTGCCTGACCATATATTACATTTGCTTCGCTAACCTTATTCATATTTCTCAAGGATTCACCTGTAAGATACATACATAAAGGAGATATTTCAGAACCTGGATAATTTTTATTACAATCCTCAAAAACTTTTATGGCTTCAGTGTAGTTTTTCTGCAAAAAATAACTACATCCAACTTTATAGGCCGCATATGGTTTATAACTACTTTCGGGGAAATTATCAATAAACTTTTGGAAACTGCTAATTGCAGAAAAATAATCAGTAGAAAGATAAAATGACTCAGGGATTGAAAAAGAAGATTTTTCAACATAATCACTTTTTGGATACTCAACTATTACTTTTCTATAATTAACGACTGCCGAGAAATTCTTACCTAATTTATCAAAACATCTACCGGCATAGTAGTATCCTTCGGGAGATTTTACCCTTTTTAAACAATCCAATGCATACTCATAATCTTTCTTATAAAAATTAATAAGACCTAATCCAAAAAGAACTTTTTCTTCCTTACTATACGCAGGATACATAGAAACTAACTGCTGAAATACTTCATTTGCTTCATCCCACATTTCCTGGACTAAATAACATAAAGCAAGACTAGACATTGATTCTGCTTTCAAAAAAGAATCCGGATAATTTGTTATTAAATGTCTAAACCATGAAATTGCCTTATCATAATCTCCTTTATTATAGTAACATTCAGATATCCTGAAATGTGCATCATCAAACAACTCGTTTTTTGGATAATTTTGGATGACTTTTATATACTCTTCTATGGCTTTGTCAAAAGTAGGAATAAATGGCTCTTCTTCTTTTAAGATAACAAGACCTTCTGATTCTTTTGGAATTATAGAAAGCTCTTTTATGCTCTTATTTGAAAATGTTTTAATGGCCTCAATAAACAAACATTCTCCAAGCATATACTGAGCTTTAAACGCTTTATCTGAATAAGGAAAGAGTTTTAGAAATTTCTTGTATTCATAATAAGCATTCTTCTTATCATCATTTTCCACAAAAAGCTTTGATACCACCTGATACTGAGTTTTCTCAGTTAAAGGAAACTGATCCTCTCGTTCAGTCTTTTCATCAGCATTTAAAATAACGCTAAAGAAAAGACATATAATTATAATTTTTCTTATCATCTTATCTCCATCTTGGTTTTTGTTTCAGGTAAAACTGTGTTTATTTCTACTTCTTCACCTGCAACTTCAACATTTCCTATTCTGTCATAAAGTTTTAATTCAAATGTATATTTCCCATCGGGTGTTCTTTCTCCATTTTCATTTCTTCCATCCCAATTTAGTTCTTCTGGTGGTTCGCCTTTACCTTTCATGCTCTTAATTAGATTATCTTTCTCATCTTTTATATTAAACTCCCACTTCTTTATACCAAATTTTCCAGTACCTTTCAACTTAATTTTTGTTACATCTCTTTTACCTACCGGTGAAAATATAGTTTCAGAGGATTTTACTTCCAGAGCAAATACTCCAAACATCCAGGACAAAGAAATTCTATGTGATAACCCTAAGTCGTTATTAATTCCAAGAGCATAATCTAATTTATATCCACCATATTTAAAACCAACTCCAGCGGCCCATTCATTTTCATTTACTCCACCACGAAATGTTAAGAAAGAAATTGGATGAACTTCTATTCCACTACTAAGTTTAATATTTTTTTCTCCTGTTTTTATTCCATCACAAACTAGAATAAAATTATCGTTTAAAAGTTTTATAGCCAGACCTAATCTTATATCTAATGGATATCTTTCATAAGTACTTATATATTTAATATTTGGTTGCAGAATATTTTTGATATTTGCTCCTAGACTTAAAAACTCTAATGGGATATAAAGCAATCCTATATCCATTCCAATCGATGTGTCTTTATACGAAGAAATTACTTCGTTAACAAGTTTTAAATTTATTCCCCAGAAAAGATCGGGAGAGACATCCTTTCCATATGAAAGCATAACGGCTATTTCACTCTCGCTAAATGTTCCAAATGAATTATTTGAACTATCTCTATTTTCAAAATTTGCAGAATATAAAGAAACCAAACTTAATCCAAAACTACCTATCTTTCTGGTAGGATACACAAACGAAATAAAATCATAGTATGTATCTTCATATAAAACCACATGAAGTGCTGTAATCTCATTATAAGATAATTGCATTAGACCCGCCGGATTAAAATAAGTAGCACTGGCATCATCACATAAACCAGTAAATGTATTGGCTAAGGCAAGTGACCTGGCCGAAGAACCAAAATTTAAAAAACTCCCTTTAGAAGTTCCACCGTCTCCTTCTCCACCCTCAACGAAGTTAATTAACAAAAATATTAATAAAATTACTGCTATCTTTTTCATAATTCCCTTAATTTATTACACTAATTTTTCTTTTTAGGATTTTTGTTTCATTGCTATATTTTACAATTATCTTACAGATATATCCACCGCTCTTCACAGCTTCACCCTGGCCATTTTTCCCATCCCAGGGGAATTCATTGTCTCCTGCTTTTGCATATGTATTACTCGCTGATATAGTTTTCTCGTAAACAAGATCCCCAAATAAACTAAATATCTTTATAGTTACCTCTGCATCCTGAACTAATGTATATTTTAATTTTGTAGTCTGTGAACTAGAAAATGGATTTGGGTAGTTTATTAAGTCCTCTGAAAAAGCAGGGAATGAAAATAAAATTAACAAAATCAAAAACCTCATTTACACCTCCTAAAATGTAAGTATTCAGTGAAAGCCCTCTAATTTTTAATTCCCCCTTAAAGGGGGTTAGGGGGTTGTTCTTTTAACGCTTAAATTTCATGAATTCTAATAATCGTTGCCGTTCCATATCGTATTGTCATAGATATTCATAACAACAACCCCCTTGATCCCCCTTGACAAAGGGGGAATATGAAAATATAATCCTCACGGCTTTTACTGACTATTTACCCTAAAATTACAAAAAAATAGTGTCTGTCCTCATTTTACTACAGTTTAAAAAATGCTGTAATCTCCTTCATGTCATTTGATATTTCTTGCAAAGATTTTCTTGTTTCTTCATTATTTAATTTTTCATCTAATTTTTTTAATTTCTCATTTATTTTTTTTATAGTATCTCTATCTTGATGTATTGCTTTTTTTAATTCCTTTATCATCTCATTAAAAGTAGATTCAACATCTTTAAGTTCATCTCCCTGCCTTAATTCAACAAAAGTACCTAAATCCCCGTTTGTTATTGCCTTCATTTTCTGCTCAAAATTATATATTGGACCGGCTATTTTATGGGATAAGAATGCTCCAAGGAATATATTCAATACTGTAATTATACCCAGTCCAAGTAGTAAAATTGGATAAAACAAGTAAAGCTTTTCTGCCGTCCCTGAAACAAGCATTTTAAAAGCATATGAAAAAGGAACTGCCAATATAACCGATTCTATAGTTACAACAATTATTAGAATTACCGAATATTTAAATTGTAACTCTGTATTCACATATATTTGTTTTCTTTTAGAAAATACTGGCATAAATTACTCCTTTAGGGTGTTAATCATTTCTTTAACTGCATTATAAATTCCTAAAAACACTGCCCTGGATATAATACTATGACCTATACTAAATTCTTCAATTTCTTTAATTTTAACTACTTTTTTTATATTAGTATAATTTAAACCATGTCCTGCATTTATACCCAAATTTAAATTTTTTGCATAAATTGCTGCTTCTTTGATTTTTTTAAACTCTCGTTCAATTTCACTCTTATTCTTTGCATCCGCATATCTACCCGTATGAATTTCAACAAAATCTCCCTCAATTTCCTTTGCTATTTTTATTTGATTCTTATCCGCGTCAACAAAAAAACTTACAAGTATTCCAACATTATGAAATTTTTTTACCAAATTTTTTAACTTTCTCTTGTTTTCTGTAAGATTTAAACCACCTTCTGTTGTTAATTCTCTTCTTTTCTCTGGAACTAAAGTTATCCAATCCGGCTTTACTTTTAAAGCCACATCTATTATATCAGAAACTGCTGCCATTTCAAGATTTAATTTTGTTTTTATAATCTTTCGTAGTAAATATACATCTTTATCCAGGATATGCCGTCTATCTTCCCTTAAATGAACAGTTATCCCATCCGCACCTGCTTTTTCAACTAATTTAGCCGCATCTATAACCGATGGCTCTTTGCCTAACCTAGCCTGCCTTAATGTAGCTATATGGTCTATGTTTACATTTAATTTTGGCATAATCTTATTTAAATTTTTGAAAATTCAATTTTATGGTTTTTGGCTCAATATCCAATATTATAATTTTTTTATCCGGTAAAAAAACATTTTTAGAACCTAGCACAAATATTTTTTCTCCCTTCTCGGGATTTTTAATATCAAGGAAAACTTTAATTTTAGAAGGAATTATTCCTCGGACAGTATCATTAGGACCCCATAAAGTTAAAGTTATATTTTTAATTATATCTCCGACAATAACAAAATTTGAATCAGATGGGATACTGACCTGTAAATCTACATCGACTGTTATCTTAGAATTTGAATCTTTGGCTATATATACCCAAAAGACAATAGCAATGAGTAAGGCTAAAATCTTTATGGTTTTATTGTTAGTAAACCATCCTTTTATTATATTTGTTAAAATTTTCAAATCATAATTTTTTAGAAGCATACATTATCAACATCTCCTTTAAATTATCTGTATCAACTGGGGTAATTTTACCATTAATACTTAGCGAAATATTTCTTAAATCTTCAGAGATAACTAAGGCTACCGCATCTGTCTCTTCGGTTATACCTATGGCGGCTCTATGCCTCATGCCTAATTCTTTATCAATATCATTTTTTTGACTTAAAGGCAATATACAACCTGCAGAAATAATCTTACTATGATTTATAATTACGGCTCCATCATGCAATATCGTCTTTGGAGTAAAAATAGTAAGTAAAATTGGAGTTGTTACCTCGCTATTTAATTTAGTACCTGTTTCAATATATTCTTTTAGTCCTACATCTCTTTCTAAAATAATCAACCCTCCCATTTTCCTTTTCAACATTTGTTTGCATGTTTCAACTAATGTATCAAACAATTTATCCTCACCGCTAAAAAGTTCGTGTATCCTTAATCTTCTTTGCCCAATGTCCACTAAAATCTGCCTGAGTTCTGGTTGAAATAGTACGACAAAGGCAATAACCCAAATGGGCCATATATTTCTTAAAATCCAGTTTATAGTATGAAGTTCAAGAACCCCGGCCATAAAAGAGGCCACAAGTAAAATCAGTAAACCTTTTAACATTTGCATTGTTCTTGTTTCTTTTAGTAAGATTATAAGATAATAAGACATTAAATAAAGTAACAAAATGTCTATTATATCTGTTATCCTTATCCCTCTAAATGTATCAAGCATTGATTCCACAAGATAATCCTCAAATTAACGTTTCGCAGGCTCGCACCCGCTTCGCGGTGCATTCCTAATTATTTATTTTACATTAATGAAAGTCAAACCTGCGACTACCACCAATCTACCACCAATCCATTTTTACACTATAAACTGTTAACGATTAACTTTCATTATAGCCTCAACGACTCTAGTGACCCTATATACTTCTTTTACATCATGAACACGGATAACATTTGCACCATTTAGAATACTTACGGCTACGGCCCCTAATGTACCTTCTAATCTTTCAGTAACTGGTAAATTTAGAATTTTGCCTATAAATGATTTTCTTGAAGGGCCTATTAAAATAGGAAAACCAAGTTTTTTAAACTCGTTTAATCTTTTAAAAATAGCCAAATTATGTTCTAATGTCTTTCCAAATCCTAGACCCGGGTCAATCATAATACTGCTTCTATCAATCTTAGCTAAAACTGCATTTTTAATACCTTCTTTAATATAATCCGCTATTTCCTTTATAACATTTTTATAGTGAGGAGTCTCCTGCATATTCCTTGGTGTCCCTTTTATATGCATAATAACAATCCCGGCTTTATATTTAGAAATTAACTTTGCAATTCTTTTATCAAAATGTAAACCGCTTATATCATTTATTATACTTGCGCCTTCTTCCAAGACAACTTTTACTACTTCATATTTATAAGTATCAACCGAGATTGGAACTTTTGTTTTTTTTATCAATTCTTTTAAAACAGGTAAAACTCTTTTTATCTCTTCTTTAACTGTAATCGGATTTGAACCTGGTCTGGTTGACTCACCCCCAATATCTATAATATCAGCTCCATTTTCTACCATATCTAATGCATGCTTAACGGCTAATCCAGATTTAAAAAATCTTCCACCATCCGAAAATGAATCCGGTGTAATATTTAAGATACCCATAATATGGGTTTTATTTGAAAGATCAAGTTTATAATTTCTGCATTTAAAAATCATTTTTTATTACTCTTTAATCAGGGCTAATGCCTCAGTGCGAGTGGTGGGATTCTTTTTAAAAAGTCCTCTTACGGCAGAAGTTATCATTTTAGATCCGGGTTTTTTAATTCCCCTCATAGTCATACATAAATGCTCTGCCTGAACAATCACTAAAGCACCTTTTGGTTTTAATACTCTCATGATCGTATCTGCTATTTCCGTGGTAAGCCTTTCTTGAAGCTGTGGTTTTTTTGAGATTACATCCACCATACGGGCTAATTTACTTAATCCAACTACTCTATTGTTTTCTGGAATATAGGCTACATGGGCTTTACCAATAAATGGAAGTAAATGATGCTCACACATAGAATAAAATGGAATATCTTTAAGAAGTATCATTTCATCATATGCTTCATTATACACTACCTTTAATTCTTGGCCAGGGTCCTTATTTACTCCATTAAAGATTTCCTCATACATATTAGCCACTCTTCTGGGAGTAGATTTAATTCCAGCACGTTTAGGATCATCGCCTATGGCCACAAGAATATCTCTAACCGCTTTTTCAATTTTTGCTTTGTTCATTATTAACATCTCCCTCTTTCTTTGCTTTTTCTGTTATCGTATCTGTCATTTTCTTTACTTCTTCTACACGCAGGCTAAAGCCTGCGGCTACATTTTTCTTCACTTTCTCCACTTTGCTTGCTTCTTTTATTATTTCATCAACTTCTTGTCCATCTAAAATTTCTTTTTCAAGTAAAGCGATTGCTATTTTTTCTAATTTATATTTATTTTTAATCAATAAATCCTTTGCTTTTTCATAACATTCATCTATTATTTTTTTTACTTCTTTATCTATAACTTTTGCAATATCTTCACCATAATCCTTCTCTTTAAAATATTCTCCTCCTATAAATATTTCTCTATCTGGTCTTCCAAAAGTCCTATTTCCTAATACTTTGCTCATCCCATATTCACATACCATTTTGTGGGCTATTAATGTGGCTATATGTAAATCATTTTGAGCACCTGTGGTTATATCATTTAAAAATAATTCCTCTGCACTCCTGCCTCCCATAAGAATTGTTATATCATTTAAAAACTCATGTTTGGTTCGGGTATATCTATCTTCTTTGGGAAGATGCCAGGTCACACCTAATGCTTTTCCTCTTGGAATAATTGTAACTTTATGAAGCGGTTCCGCATCTGGAAGTAGTTTTCCTATTAAAGCATGTCCACCTTCATGATAAGCCATCGTCTTTCTTTCCTTCTCGACAATAACAATACTTTTCTTTTCCAAGCCCATAATGATTTTATCTCTTGCTTCTTCCATATCTTCTACTGCAACTTCTTTTTGGTCTTTTTTTGCAGCAATTAAAGCTGCTTCATTTACTAAATTTGCTAAATCCGCTCCAGTAAAGCCGGGGGTTCCTCTGGCTACAACTTTTAAATCTATATCTTTCGAAATTGGCACTTTTCTTGTATGAATCTTTAAAATCTCTTCCCTTCCTTTTAAATTAGGAGGATCCACTACAACACGTCTATCAAATCTACCCGGTCTAAGTAAGGCTGGATCTAATACATCGTCCCTGTTTGTTGCAGCCATAACTATTACATTTATATTTGTATCAAATCCATCCATTTCAACAAGTAATTGATTTAATGTTTGCTCTCTTTCATCATGTCCACCACCAATACCCGATCCCCTCTTTCGACCAACAGCATCTAATTCATCTATAAAGATAATGCATGGAGCATTTTTCCTTCCTTGTTCAAATAAGTCTCTTACTCTGGCCGCACCAACACCCACAAAGAGTTCTACAAAGTCAGAACCACTTATTGAAAAAAATGGAACTCCGGCTTCACCAGCAACAGCACGAGCTAAAAGAGTCTTGCCTATCCCCGGTATTCCAAGAAGAAGTACTCCTCTTGGAATTTTACCGCCAAGTTTTGTAAACTTCTGGGGTTCTTTTAAAAACATTATTACTTCTTTTAACTCTTCCTTCGCTTCTTCAACTCCAGCGACATCGTTAAATGTAACTTTTGGCTGATTGGAAGTAAATAATTTTGCTCTACTTTTTATAAACGAAAAGGCAGAAGAACCTGCGCCCTGCATCTGCTTATATAAAAAATAAAAGATAAGCACAATAAAGATAAATGGCGCTAAATTAATTAAAAGTGCAAACCACGAAAATTGATCTGGTGCTTTTACTAAAAAATTCACTTTTTTCTCTCTTAAAAGTTTCCATAAATCAGGGTCAGAAACAAAATATACATAAAAATGTTTCTTGTTCTTTAAATCTCCATCTATCCTTTGTTGAAGTTCATTAACAATAATTGATTCCACTTCACCGTTCATTAAACTTTCTACAAATTCATCATAACGGAGCTCAACCTGTGAAACTCTCCTATTTAAAAGTGTGTCAGCTAATACATATAGCAACAAAAACACCGATAACCATATGACTATACCTTTAATATTGTTTTTCAATTTTTACCTCCTCGTTAGTAAATATTCGAGCCCTCTAATTTTTAATTCCCCCTTAACAAAGGGGGAATATAATCCTCACGGCTTTCACTGACTATTTACTCTTTAATAGCATAACACAATTTTAGTCTTATTTTCAATATATTTTTACGGTCTGGTCAATAAATTGACCAACCATTCCTAATATTATTTATTTACATTATGGAAAGTCACGGATTAATTACTACTTTTAATCCTTTACCTGATTCTACTAAGCCCAGGCCTTCTACTAATTTTTCCAAAGGTAATCGATGGGTAATAAAATCTTTTGAATGTACTTTTCCTAAACCAAACAACTTTAATGCTTCTTGATTATGCCTCGGCAAAGATCCTGAAGTTCCATTAATAAAAACTTCTTTATAATGAATAATATTACTGTCTAAAGTAATGTATGGTTTATCTTTTGGTAATCCTCCAAAAAAGTTTATTCTTCCACGAAAACCAATCATCTTCAGAGACATTTCCTGAACTTTTGCAGAAGATGTTGCCACCATAATAACATCAGCCCCCCTGTTATTAGTTTCTTCCAGAACTCTTTTTATCGGATCTTCAATACTTGCATTAATATATACATCTGCTTTAAACTTTTTAGCCATTTCAATTCTCTCTGGAGATAATTCTATGAGTATAACTTTCTCGGCACCCTTGCTTTTTGCTATGGCTATATGCATGCAACCTATCGGACCGGCACCAACTATAACTACCTTATCGCCATTTGAAACTCTTGACAGTTCCTGACCGTTAATAGCACATGCAAATGGTTCAGCTAAGGCCGCTTCGTCAAAAGAAATATTATCGGGTATTTTGTTAACACTGCCATCTAAAATCATCTCAGCCGGAACTAACATATACTCCGCAAATCCACCCGGATGTTCATAACCAATAGCTGTAAAACTTTCACATAAATTTGACATGCCTTTTTTACAATAATAACATTTTCCGCAAGAAACAATAGCCGCTACGGCTATTTTATCGCTAACTTTAAAATTTTTTATTTTTTTTCCAATTTCTTCTATAATGCCTGAAATTTCATGTCCAATTATCTGCGGAGGTTCAACATTACTTTTTCCATGATGATATGTTCTAACATCTGTTCCACAAATAGCACATGCCTTTACCTTAATCAATATATTATCTTCTCCGCAAACCGGTTTATTTACTTCTTTAACTACAATTTTTTCTATCCCTTCAAAAACTGCTGCTTTCATTACTCCTCCTTTAAAATATCCAGTATCTTGGATGGCAAAGCATCTTCTTTTATATTATAATTCTTATCAGGTTGCATACGTTTACCAACTTTTATATAAAAATCATTTCTCTTCGAATAACTTGGCAAATATTTTTCAGCCCATTGGCTATTATATCCTTTTTCAAAACTTTTTGCCATTTGAGTATGTCCGTAAACAAAAAATGCTCCATTACAAAAAACTTCCAGATACGAACTTAACTCAGGCGAAGTAAAATCATCAACAAATCTTTGCCCGAATTTATTCATCTCTGTACCAGCCATAACCGGCAAATTTAATTCGCCTGCAACTTTTATCACTTCATCAAGATTTTTTACTTTTATTTTCTTTTCTTCTTTATTTTTAATATTCCAGTTACGATCAGGGATAATATTTAAAACCCTGATACCTTTTTTTAGTAATAGTTCCGTCAACGCTTTAATATTTTTTTCACCATCATTTATTCCATCCAACCAGGCAGCCGCAGGAAGTGCACCAACACTTTCTACCATCTTAATAACTTCTTCAAGAGATGGGAAATTATCCCTTTTGGTTTCAGTATTTCGAGTTGTAATTTCTTTTATTAACTTAGACCTGATTAATTCCAGAAACTCAGGAGGATTGCTTATTACTGAGGATATTTTACCATTTTCCATATGTAATTTGGTAGCCCAAAAATCAATTAACTTGTTGGTTTTTTTACCATAAATTTTTTCTGCTTTATTAGCTAAGGCAACAAATATATGACGTTCAGTAACATTCCCGGCAGGTGTAAGAGGTAAAATATCTTTATCGTAATCAATTTTTACATCATGTAAAAGAGCATTTATTTTCTTAAGCCTGTATAAATTGCGATCCCTGGCCATAATCTTAATTTTTTGTAAAACCTTACTCTCGTTAGATTTTAGCTCAGGTTCTCTGTGAAAACCACTACCTATAAAATAATATACTCCCTTTTCTTGTGGTGAGTTTATTACTTTATCACTGTATTCTTTTACAAATACTCTTGTCTCAATTCCAGCAACTGTCTTTATTCCTAAAATTTTTCCTGCTTCAAGTATCTCATCCACCCCATCGAGCACATCAAAATCTACTATTCCAATTACTTCTAATCCTTCTTTAAAAGCACGCCAGGCAACATGAGATGGTGAATATCCATATGCATTAAAGGAATGAAAAGTATGACAATGTAAATTAGTAAATCTGGTTTTCTTCGCTTTTGCTATTTCATTCTCGTTAACTTTCTTTTTCAAAAGACCTAAGGTTTGAAGTCTTACTTTTTTATCAAAATTATCTAATTTGCTTTCTAAATCCTGAATATCCATTACCGCATTTCCTGACCACCAGTAACATTTATGGCTTGACCGGTCATATAAGAAGATTCATCACTGGCTAAAAAAGTAACTACATTACACACATCGTCATATGTACATCCTCTTCCGATGGGAATTTGTTCAAGGTACTTCTTTTTTACTTCTTCTTTTGAAATACCCCACTTTTTTGAATACTGGTTAAATAAACTATTTACCCATAGTGGTGAATCAAGAAGATTACCAGGACAAACAGCATTAACCCTAATCCCATATGCAGATAAATCTAAGGCCATACTTTGAGTTAATCCAATACCGCCAAATTTTGAAGCAGCATATGCAGAATTTTTAAAACTTCCTTTTTTGCCTGATTTAGAATTAATTTGAATAATTACACCTGACCTTTGATTTTTCATAGCTTTTGCTACTTCTTTAGCACAAATAAAATAACCCACTAAATTTACATCAATAACATTACGCCACTTATCAACAGGAAACTCCGTTATTTCTTCAGCAATTAATATTCCTGCATTAGAAACCAGAATGTCAATCTTGCCGAATTTCTTAAGTGTATTCTTTACCATATCTTGTACTTGTTTTTCATGAGTAACATCAACTAAAAGTGGTAAAGTTTGCTTTTTATATTTAACTTTTATTTCTTTTGCTACTTTTTCAGCATGATTAAGATTTATATCAACCACAACAACTTTAGCCCCTTCTTTTGCAAACCGTTTAGATATGGCTTCACCTAAACCAGAACCTGCACCAGTGACAACAACTATCTTATTTTTAAATTTCATTTTATCTCCTTAAATTGTAACAACTACTTTTAATCCCTCCCCTTTCTTTGTTGTTTCAATTGCTTCGACTATTTTTTCTAACGGGAAAGTATTAGTTATAAATTTTCTAGCATTTATTTTATTAGAAGAAATTAAATCTAAGGCTTTTTCATATTGCAATCTATATGAAGCAAAAGCACCAAATACTGATACTTCTTTATAATGAATAATATTTGAATCAAACTTAATGTAAGGATTATCTCTGGGTAGTCCAGCAAACAAACTTATTCTAGCTCTTTTTGCAGCCATCTTTAATGCTTGTTCTTGGGCATTATTCACGCCACAAGCAACAACAATTACATCTGCTCCATTCCCGTTTGTTAATTTCATAACTTTTTTAACAGGATCTTCTTTTAAACTGTTAATTAATGTTATTTTTTTAAATCTTTTTGCAAGATTTAACCTTGTGTCTGAAATATCAAAAAGAATAATTTGTTTTGCACCTTTAACTCGTGCAACTTCAGCCTGCATACAGCCTATAGGACCAGCACCAATAATAACTACTGTATCTCCTTTTTGTATATTTAAATACTCCTGGCCGTTAATAACACATGATAACGGTTCAATTAAAGATACCTCTAAAAAATCCAATTTTTTGGGTACTTTAAGAATATTATTACCCTTAACAGCCGGAGAAGGTATAATCATGTACTCGGCGAACCCACCCTGGTAATAATATCCAATATAACGTGGTGTATCACAAAGATTATAAATACCCTTTTTGCAGAATTTACATTTCTGACAACCTACAGAAGTAACTACTGTTACTCTTTCTCCAATCTTAAATCCTTTAACACCTTTTCCTATCTTTGCTATTTCGCCTGCTATCTCATGTCCAATTATATGTGGTGGAACCACATTTTTCTGACCATGATAAAATATTCTCACATCTGTTCCACAAACAGCACATGCAAAAATTTTTATTAAGACTTCTCCTAGTTTGGGTTCTGGCTTTTTTACTTCCTGAATTTCAATCTTTTCCGGACCTAAAAAAACCGCTGCTTTCATTTTCTCCTCCTACTACTTTATTTGTTCCCCCTTATTGCAAGTATCCAGCGAAAGCCCTCTATTTTTTAATTCCCCCTTAATAAAGGGGGAATACAATCCTCACGGCTTTCACTGACTATTTACCCCTTATTAAAGGGGGCCAGGGGGTTGTTCTTTTCATACATTCACCCTCTTTTTAATGTTTTTTGGTATCACAGCCTGCGGTATTTACTTATAATTATTTTTGTTAAATCATCATCTTCTTTAAGTTTTGAAATACTTAAAAGCACGGCTAAAGGACCCTGCGATTTAATAAGTTCAGCTAATCTTACGGCTTGTTCATCTTCTTTATAATCATAATGTAAAGCTGCTGCTATCCCTGTTGAAATATTTTCCGGTTTAATTCCATTTTCCATAACTAACCGGGCTGAACCAATTAAGCGATCATTTGGTCCTAATTTTCTTACTGGATCCCTTCCTACCCTGTAAACGGTATCGCCTAAACTTTTATTAGAAAATCTATCCAATAAATCATCTATATAATCATCTACTTCCTTTTTTATTAAATTATGTTTTTTTATTATAGATGCCCCCGTTTCATTTAACGCCCCTTGGACAATCTTTCTAATATCTTTATCACCGATAGACTGCCAAATATAATCATACCCCTTTAAATACCCAAGATAAGCACATATAGCATGCCCAAGATTATGTATAAATAATTTCCTTTCTTCGTAAGATTCAAAATTATCACACGCTATCATATTTTTAATAGTTGGTATTAATCCAACAAAACCTTTTTTGGCTACGGGTAATATACTAAATTCCTCGGCCATAATATACAAAGGATCTTTTTCTCTTATTTCTTTGGGAACAACCGGAATCATACGGCCAATAACAGTTTCAACAAATCCTGTATATTGATTAAGATAGGATAAATACTTCTTATCTAATACGGTTTCAATATATCCTTTCATGATTTTACCAGCATGCAGTAAATTTTCACATATAATAATATTAAGAGGGGATTTAATATTGTTTTCAGCTCGAACTTTTATTCCTTCGGCTATGGTCGGACAAATATTCTTTATTATATTAACGCCAACCGAAGTAGCCATTATATCCGCAGTTAAAATTTCATTAGATATTGCCTTAATATCCCTACCATTAACTGCACGGACATTTTTTATATTAACTTTTCTGTTTTTATTCCCAACTATTTCCAGGACATACCCTTTGTTTTTGTTCAACTCATTAACTAATATTTCGTTAATATCAACAAAAACTACTTCATAACCAGATTCCGTAAAAAGTTGAGCAATAAAACCTCGTCCTATGTTACCTGCACCAAATTGAATTAATTTTTTCATCTAATAAGGACATATCCCATTTTTTTAATATATTATCGCTATTTTCCCGGTTAATTTATTACCTTTATCATCTTGTATTAAATAAATATATACTCCACGGCTAACTAATTCACCGTTATTATTTTTACCATCCCAATGAACAGAACCAACATTCCCATAATCTGTTAATGTCATTATTAAAACACCTTCAACATTATATATACTCACCGTGCTATTAGAAGGTAAATTTATCATTTTTAAAGACCTTTCATATGCAGTCATTGGATTAAATGGATTGGGATATATTTTCACATTATTTAAATTCGCAGGTAAATCAATTACTATTGGTGAATTAATCTTTGTTATAAATACATCATAATCTCCTGCATTTGTTCCTTGATATACATCCCGAACAGGAAAATTAGTAGATTTAGTAAACCCTGTAACATATGCATTTCCTGAATTATCAACTGCAATACTAGAACCACTCTCATCATCACTTCCACCAAGATAGGTAGAATAAGTTAAAGCATTACCTGATGCATTTATCTTTGTTATAAATGCATCGCAACTTCCTCCTGCATATGTTCTTTGATATGCATCCCAAACAGGAAAATTAGTAGATTTAGTAAACCCTGTAACATATGCATTCTCTGAACTATCAATTGCAATACCATAACCATAATCCCAATTATTTCCACCAAGATAGGTAGAATAAATTAAAGCATTACCTGATGCATTTATCTTTGTTATAAATGCATCATAACCTCCTCCATATGCTCCCTGATATGCATTCTGAACAGGAAAATTAGTAGAAGTAGTCCACCCTGTAATATATACATTTCTTGAACTATCAACTGCAATACTAGAACCATAATCAAAACCACTTCCACCAAGATAGGTAGAATAAATTAAAGCATCACCTGTTGCATTTATCTTTGTTATAAATGCATCATAACCTCCTGCATTTGTTCCCTGATATGCACTCTGAACAGGAAAATTAGTAGATCCGATATTCCCTGTAATATATATATTCCCTGAACTATCAACTGCAATACCACGACCATAATCATCGCTACTTCCTCCAAAATAGGTAGAATAAGTTAAAACAGGATCAATAACTACAGGATATTCCGGATTATATTCTTTCCCTAATTTGAAACTATATGAATTATCACTCAAAAGACAATAACTCCCTGTTATTTCTTTCTTTTCTTCTCTTATTATTTGATAAATATATGGCTTGGAATCTATTATTTCACCTAAATCCGTGCTTATTACAAGGTCCCCTTCATTATTTATCTTTAAATTTTCTATCCCTTTAAACTCTAATTTAATTACATTTATATCAGCATTTGCTCCGATTATAAACTCATATTCTAAATATTTACCATTACCATATAACTTTAAATCTATATTAGGATAGATTGAATGATATACTACTTCTTTATAGGTTGATATATCTCTTCGCCATTTACTTGTATCTTTTCCTACAAAATAATTCACCTTACCTTCTTGTTTATTTTCACCACCTATTTTTACCTTTTTATTTGCTCCGATAAAATTTAAAGAAAACTCACTTTTTTTCTCTTCTACATAACTACTAAATATAATTCGCTCGGATGCAAGATATATATCTTGTTTTGATATCTTTGCATAATAACTTATATCTTTATCTGCTTGTCCTTGATTTTCAATAAAATATAATGGCAAATTGCCATAACCTTTTGTTACAGAAATTTCCTCTCCCATAACTATAATATAACTCCCTAATAAAATCGTTAATCCTAAAAATAATACTTTTTTCATTTTTTCCCTATGATAAAGAAGGTTTTTGAAGAATTTCATTAAGTTTGTTTAAAAACTTAGCGGCATATGCTCCATCTATGACTCTATGATCCGCAGAAAGTGTTACTTTCATCATTAACCTTGAAACAATTTTATCATCTAAAACTACTGGGGTTGGTTTTATTTGACCTATGGCGAGTATTCCAACCTGAGGGGGATTAATAATAGCCGTAAATGAATCTACTTTTAACATTCCCATATTTGAAACAGTAAATGTACCATGAGAAATATCGTCTAATGAAAGATTATTGTCCACCGCTTTACTTATTAATGATTTTGATTCTTTTGCTATTTCAATAACTGATTTTTTGTCTGCTTGTTTTATAACCGGAACAACTAATCCATCATCTAAACTTACGGCCAGACCAATATTACAATCTGTAAATTGTATTATTTCCTCATTTACAAAATGAGAATTTAAGAGCGGAAAATCTTTTAAAGCTTTAGCGACTGCATAAATCACAAAATCATTAAAAGAAAGTCTTACGCCAACCTCTTTTTCTATTTTTGCAAGTACACTTTTACGAAGATTAGAAACCTCTGTCATGTTTATTTCCATCTGTATGTAATAATGTGGGGCTTCTTGTTTGCTCTTAGAAAGCCTCTGGGCTATTATTTTTCGCATATTAGAAAGAGAAATAACCTTTACGATTCCTTGTTGTGACACACTTTCAGGTTTAAAATTAAGCACATCTTTTTCAAGAATTCTACCGTTTGGTCCAGACCCTTTAACTAAAGTAATGTCAATACCTTTTTCTTTGGCTAACCTTTTGGCTAATGGAGATGCATTTACTTTTCTATCAGCCAGACTAATAGATTTGGCAACTTCCGGCTTTTTCTCTATAATTAGTGTTTCCTGTATTTCTTCTTTCTTTTCTTCTACAGGTAAAGATTCATCCATAGAATCTGATATATACGCAACGGGTTCAATAACTTTAACAGTATCTCCTTCTTTGGCTAACAATTTTCTAATCACTCCACTTTTAGATGCTTCAACTTCAAAAACAGCTTTATCCGTAGTTAACTCAAAAATTATTTCTCCTTTTTCTATTTTATCTCCTTCTTTTTTAAACAATTTTCCTATTACACCTTCTTCCATGGTCTCGCCTAATTTTGGCATAATCACTTTTGTAATCATTGTAAAATCTCCTTGACTGCATTAACAATAGATTCCTTACTTGGAATAGCTATCTTTTCTAAATTAGGTGCTTTAGGCATGGGAACATCTGCACCACAAACACGAACTATAGGTGCATCAAGATAATCAAATGCTCTTTCCATTATTTGCATACCTATCTCACCAGCCACACCACCAGTCTTACATGCTTCATGAACTATGACTACATGATGAGTTTTTTTTACAGACTCAACTATTGTATTTATATCTAAAGGTGAAAGTGTTCTGGGGTCAATAATCTCAGCACTTATATCCTGCTTTTTAAGTTCCTCCCCGGCCTCCATGGCATAAAGCGCCATTCTTGAATAAGCAATTATGGTCACATCATCCCCAACCTTTTTTATATCTGCCTTTCCAATGGGAATAGTATATTCACCCTCTGGAACGGCTCCCTTGGTATTGTAAAGCATCTTATGTTCAATATAAACAATCGGATTATCTTCCCTTATGGCTGATTTAAGTAAACCTTTAGCATCATATGGAGTAGATGGCATGATTACTTTAATTCCAGGAATATGCACGAACCAGGACTCAAGACTTTGTGAATGATGAGCACCTAAAGTTCTACCGGCTCCACCCTCAGTTCTTATGACCAGAGGAACTTTTATTTTACCACCGAACATATAGCGTATTTTAGCTACCTGATTATTTAACTGATCCATGGCTATTCCCATAAAATCAACATACATTATTTCAACAATTGGACGCATACCTGTCATAGCCGCACCAAGCCCAGCTCCAACTATAGCCGCTTCTGAGATAGCCGTATCTCTAACTCTTTCCTCGCCAAACTTTTCATATAAACCTCTGGTCACAGCATATGCACCACCATAAATAGCAACATCTTCTCCCATAATAAATACCGTTGGATCTCTTTGCATTTCTTCGGCTAATGCTTCATTAATTGCCTGCCAGTAATATATTTCTCTCATAATCACTCCTTCTCACAAAATAAATCTTCGTATAACTCTTCTGCCTTTGGTAAAGGACTTTCAATAGCAAATTTTGTTGCTTCTTCAATTTCCTGTTGAACCTTTTTATCAATATTGTCTACTTCTTGCTTGGTTAAAATACCATTATCAATGCATTTCTTAGAAAAAAGTTTTATTGGGTCCTTATCATGCCAAAGCTTTTCTTCTTCTTTTGTTCTATACATCCTTGGGTCACTCCTTGAATGACCATAGTAACGATAAGTTTCAGCTACGATTAAACTTGAACCATTACCTTCACGAGCATACTTTACATACTTGGCCACAACATCTTTTACAGCTAAAATATCCATCCCGTCAACAGAAGAAGAAGGCATATTATAACTAACAGATCTTTTAGTTAAATCAGTAACAGCTGATGCTCTTTTTACAGACACAGACATTCCATATAAATTATTTTCACAAATATAAACAACCGGTAATTTCCAGGTTCCAGCCATATTAAGACATTCATGAAACAACCCTTGATTAGTCGCACCATCACCAAAGAAACAAAGCACTACTTGATTTGTTTTGCGCATTTTAATCGAAAGCCCAGCACCAGTAGCAATACCAAATCCTCCACCAACTACTCCATTAGCTCCAAGGTTACCTGTAGATAAATCAGCCAGATGAAGAGAACCACCCTTGCCTTTACAACAACCAGTAGATTTACCAAGTATTTCTGCCATTAATTCCCTTAGATTACCTCCCTTGGCAATACAATGACCATGTCCACGATGAGTGCTTGTAATGTAATCATCTTTTCTAATGGCGGCCATGGCTCCAACGGCAATAGCTTCTTCTCCGGCATAAAGATGCGATCCACCTTCGGATATATTTTGGGCTAATAAGTCCATAATTTTATCTTCAAATTGTCTAATTTCCATCATTTGCTGCAAATAAAAAGCACTTTCTTCCTTGCTCATATAATCCTCCAAACTAGGGACAGCGCCCACTTATTTTTCTCTTGATATGCAATATTCTTTTAGTATTAGAAGTTACTTTAAACCTATTATCTATTCTTAAACCGGCTACCCACAAAATCCTATTTTTACTATCTACAAAAACAGGGATTCCGTCTCTTTTATATTCTGAAATTTTCTCGTCAACAAAAAAATCCTGTAGTTTTTTAGCTCCTTTCATCCCAAAAGGAATAAACCTATCTCCAGGCTTTCTGCTTCTTATAATAATTGGTAAACTTATTTTATCTAAGTCTAAATAAGCATTATTTAACTTTTTAAACTTAGACATATTATATATAATTCTACAAAAAAACACAAGATTATTTATTTTTATTGACTTGTTAATTTTCAAAACACTATTAATGACATATCTTTTAACCTTCTTTCTAAAAACAAGATTATTTATATGTTTTTCAACTATTATTTCTCCAGGAAGTTCTACCCGTTTAACCTTATTAGAAATAATATTTATAATACTTTCTATATGCTTATATTCTAGTCCAAGTAAATCACCCTTTATGTCTTTTAGGATTTCTCTTAATATTCTTAAGATAATAGCCGGATGAAACTTTGTTAAAGCCTTTATTTTTATCTTTAATCCATATTCTGTTTTTTTAACCAACTTTTTATATAAATTAAAAGCTTCTAATGATAAAAATTTATCTTCATAATTTAAAATTTCAGAAAGTCTAAATAGATTTTCTTTAAACTTAGGGTTATATTCTTTTTCAATTAAAGGAATAAGTTCTAATCTTATCTTATTTCTAAGATAAACAGGTTTTAAATTTGAACTATCAAGACGAGGATTAACTTTTAATTTTTTTAAATAATTATCTATTTCTTTTCTAAAACAATTCATAAGTGGTCTAATTATACGCACCCGTCCTTTAAGGCAGGGTCTAACATATGGTATGCCGGATAGCCCGGTTAATCCAGAACCCCTAATAAATCTCATAATTATTGTTTCGACATTATCATCTAAATTGTGTCCCAAGGCTATCTTATTTGCTTTTATTTCATTTGCGGCTTTCTCAAAAACTTTATATCTAATTTCTCTTGCAAATTTCTGAATGGATTTTTTACCTATAACCTCTTTTGTATTAATTTGTTCAACGGTTATTGGAATTTTTAATTTTCTTGCGAGATTTCCCACATATCTCTCATCACCATCTGACTTAAGCCCTCTTAAATGGTAATTAACATGAACAATATGAAGAGAAAGATTATAATATTTTCTTATTTTATTCAGAATTAAAAGAAGAGCAACTGAATCAGGTCCTCCTGATACTCCAACTATTACTTTGTCGCCATTATTTAACATTGAATATTTATTTATTGTCTCAATTACTTTTTTAAGCATAAGGCTAGGGTCGCACCTTGAATGTGGAATGTGAAATATTAAAATACCTTATATTCTAATATTTACAATAAAAACTAACGCAGGCTAAAGACTGCGACTACCAATTATTATCATACATTTCATAGATAATGGCTTTCATTGACTATTTATGTCCCTGTGGAGACAAGTTTTTATTTTTTCTTTTGCTGCTGTTTATCAACCTGTTGTTTCATCTCAAGGGTATCAACTTCTTCAACTTTTGGTTTAAATCTTTCTAAAAATATCGCAATCAAAACTGCTATAATTATCCCTGGAATAACTACAAAAACAACATACTTATAGGCAACAGGTGGAACAGTTCCAACAGGATAAAATGGATATGGAGACACAACAAATCCACTTGCAAAAAATCCAACTAATGCAGACAGGATATAAAAAACCTCTGCTTTAAAGAAATGGACAAGCAAACCTATAATCACCACAGCCATAATTCCTACCAGACAACCTCCAATTAGAGTATTTGTATGAGGATAAGGAGGAATATTAGGATTATCATCTAAGTTTTTATTGATTCTATTTTGGTCGGCACCAGGAAAATTATATGTTGCATTATAGTCCAATGTAGCCCTCCCAACTAAGTTCCCAATCAAGCCTACAGCAAGTCCAATAACTATCGCTTTCACTAAATTATTCATAGATACCTCCTAGTTTTTGCAGGGGCTAAAGACCCTGTACTACATTATTATTATAAAGAGACACATTGTAAAGAGAAATTGACTCTGACCCCTTTTTATTCCATTGCTTCAACAGGACAAACATCTGCACAGGCACCGCATCCATTACATAAATCTTGTTTTGTTAATACGGCTATATCATTAACTAACTCTAAACATTTTGGTTCACATGCTTCTAGACAACTACCGCAGGCCGTACACAAATCTTTATTTATTTTGGGAATTTTTCCTATCATAATTTCCTCCTATTTTTTTAAACTTTTCAAACAGATTCAACACTCTTTACTTCAGGAATTTCTTTCTTTAAAAGTTTTTCTATTCCCATTTTTAATGTCATCTGAGCCATCGGACATCCACCACAAGCACCTGTTAACTTCACTTTTACAACACCATCAGAAGTTACTTCTACTAATTCAACACCACCTCCATCTGCTTGTAAAGACGGTCTTATCTTTGATAATGCTGCTTCAACTTTTTCTTTCATATCCACCTCCAAAAACCAGGGACAGATCTATTGTAAGTATTCAGTGAAAGCCCTCTAATTTTTAATTCCCCCTTAATAAAGGGGGTTAGGGGGTTGTCATTTATTTTTTTAACTTTGATATTATAGCCGGGACAACCTCAAACAAATCTCCAACCAGACCATATGTTGCTATCTCAAATATTGGTGCAGAAGGGTCTTTATTTATGGCAACTATATTTTCAGAAGATTGCATACCAGCCATATGTTGGATTGCACCTGATATACCAATGGCTATATATAATTTTGGACATACTGTCTTTCCGGTCTGCCCTACCTGGTGTGAATAAGGAATCCAGCCTGCATCTACTGTGGCCCGGGAAGCTCCAACGGCACCATTGATTAATTCTGCTAACTCCCGAATTAGTGCAAAGTTTTTCGCCTCTCCCAGCCCTCTTCCACCGGAGACTATAATATCTGCTTCAGATAAATTAACAGTGGATTCAACCTCTTTAACAAATTCTATTAGTTTTGTTCTGGATTTTAATGAATCCCCTTCTATTGCTTTTGATATTATCTTTCCTTTTCTGGCTTCATCTTTTGCGAACTTTTTAAATACCTTATGTCTACCAGTAGCCATCTGTGGTCTAAAATTAGAACAGGTAATTGTGGCCATTAAATTTCCACCAAAGGCTGGTCTGGTTTGTAGAAGTAACCTGGTTTTTTCATCTATAGCAAAGTGTGTACAATCAGCCGTTAAACCTGTCTCAAGTAAACTAGCTGCTTTTGGAATAAATGACCGGCCTATAGATGTTGCTCCGGCTAAAACTATATTTGGTTTATATTCCTTTACAAGCTCAACTAAAGTCTTAGCATATGGCTCATCATTAAAATCCTTTAGCTCGGGTGAATCTACTACATAAACATTATCAGCACCATAATGAATTAATTCATTTGCCTTTGATGTAATATTTTCACCAAGTAAAACTGCAGAAACTTCTTCGCCAAGTGAACCAGCTAATTTTCTGCCTTCTCCTAATAATTCATACGCTACGCTTGATATTTCCCCGTGTCTTTGTTCTGCAAAAACCCATACTCCTTTATAAAGAGATAAATCCTGATTAGATACTTTTCTTTCTATCTCTATTATAATGGCTTGAAATTTTTTACACGCGGGAATACATGCACCACAGTAATTGCATTTTGCCACATCTATAACTGCTTTTTTTTCTACTATTGTCATCGCTTGTTGCACACAAGCATGCACACATAATTTACATCCTGCACATTTATCAGTTAAAACATATATGGCCACTTAATTTCTCCATCACATTACTAACTTTGCATCTTTTAATTTAGCAATTAACTTATCTACCTTTTCTTCTACGAAATTCCCTTCTATTATCTCTTTTTTACAGGATCTTACCGGTACAAAAATTTTATTAACAATTGTTGGAGAACCTCTAAGTCCAATATAATCCGGGTCACATTCTAAATCCTTGGCACTCCAGACAGGAATATTATAATTTTTTGCTTTCATTTTTCCTTTTAATGATTCAATCCTTGGTTCATTGATTTCTTTTACAACTGAAAGAAGAACAGGTAACGGACTTTCTATAATTTCATAACCATCTTCCATTAATCTTTCTACCTTTATATATTTATCTTCTTCTTTAACTTCTTCTATTTTTCTAACCCAGGCCACAAATGGAATATTTAACCAATGAGAGATACCAGGTCCAACCTGGGCCGTATCTCCATCCATGGCTTGTTTGCCACATATTATTATATCAAAATCTCCTATTTTTTTTATTCCTTTAGATAAAGTATAAGAAGTGGCCAGTGTATCCGAACCGGCAAATGCTCTGTCAGATATTAGCACGGCATCATCAGCACCCATGCCCATAGCCATTTTTAGTGCTTCTTTTGCCTGTGGCGGTCCCATGGTCATAACAGTAACTTTCCCGCCAAATTTTTCCTTTAATCTTATACCTTCTTCAAGAGCATACATATCAAAAGGATTAACTATACTTTCAATACCTTCTCTAATTAAAGTATTCGTTATCGGATTAATGGCTACTTTTGTTGTCCCAGGAACTTGTTTTATGCAAACTACAATATTCATGTCTTACTCCCGCAGGCTAAAGCCTGCGACTACAAAGATTTAATTCCCCCTTAATAAAGGGGGTTAGGGGGTTGTTAAAAATTCGCAATAAGTCTTTATTTTTTCGATGCGGCTTCTTTTATTAATTGCAACGCTATTTCATTTCTTTGAATTTGGTTTGTTCCTTCATAGATTTGAGTAATTTTTGCATCTCTCATCATCTTTTCAACTGGATATTCTTTCATATAACCATATCCACCAAATATTTGCACGGCATTAGTTGTAACTCTCATAGCAACATCTGAACAATATAATTTACTCATGGCAGATTCTTTTGCAAAACTTTTTACCTTTCGACTATCTATCATTCTACAGGTAGCATAAAGTAATGCTCTGGCTGCTTCTACTTCTGTGGCCATATCCGCTAACATATGTTGAACGGCCTGAAATCCAATAATTGGCTGACCAAATTGTTTTCTTACCCTGGCGTAATTAATTGCTTCTTCTAAGGCACCTGAGGCAATACCTAAGGCTTGTGCCGCTACACCCGGTCTAGAAACATACAAAGTATTAACCGCGACAATAAAACCCATCCCTTCTTTGCCAATAATTTGGTCTTTATGAACTTTACAGTTAGTAAATACAAGTTCTCTCGTCGCCGAAGCACGAATTCCCATTTTCCTTTCTTTTTTACCAAATGTAAAACCGGGAGTTCCTTTTTCTAAAGTAAAACATGTTGCACCTCGCGAACCTTTTGTTTTGTCGGTCATGGCTATAATATTATATATTTCTGCTTCACCACCATTTGTAATCCATTGCTTTGTTCCATTTAATATGTAATAATCTCCCTCTTTTACGGCTGTTGTTTGCATAGAAGATGCATCAGAACCTGCATTTGCTTCTGTTAATCCAAACGCTGCTAATTTTTTACCTTTGGCAATATCGGGTAAATACTTTTTCTTTTGTTCTTCATTTCCGAAAAGAAGTAATGGGAATGTTCCCAGGGCTGTAGCCGCCATAGCCAGTGTAATACCTCCACAAACCTTACTCATCTCTTCAACCGCTAAAGCTAATTCAAGAGCCCATCCACCAAAACCACCATATTCAGCCGGGATATACAATCCACATAAATCTGCTTCTCCCATGGCCTGAATTACATCCCATGGAAAAATTTCTTCTTCATCATATTTTTCTCTTACTGGTTTGATTTTCTTTTCTGCAAACTCCTTTGCCGTTTCGACGATCATCTTCTGTTCTTCTGTTAAAAAATATTCCATAATTTCGCTCCTTATAAGTATCTGGTAAACTACGCAGGCTAAAGCCTGCGACTACAATATTTTACCATTTATTTTTTCAAGTGCATCTTTTGCTGCTTGTTGTTCTGCTTCTTTTTTATTAACTCCTTTTCCTTTTCCTAAAACATTACCTCTAAAACATACTTTAACTAAAAACACTTTTTGATGTTGTGGCCCAGAATGGTTTAAAACTATATAAACCGGTCTTTTCTTATATTTCCCTTGTACAAACTCCTGTAATTTAGTCTTAAAATCACTTGTTTCTTCTTCAGTATTTGCATTTTTTAAAAAAGTTTGGACGATAAATTTTTTTACTTCACCTAAGCCACTATCTAAGTAATAAGCACCAATTAAAGATTCAAAAACATTTGCAAGTAGTGACTCCTTTTTTCTTCCTCCTAAAATCTCTTCTCCTTTACCAAGTAAAATATACTCTCCAATATTTAATCTTAATGACTCTTTAGCCAGAATTGGCTTACTGACTAAAACAGATTTTATTTTTGTTAAATCACCCTCATCATAATTTTGATACTTTTCATATAAATACTCGGTTGTTACCAAATTTAAAACAGCATCCCCGAGTAATTCCAATCTTTCATTAGATTCCAATTTAGAAAGTTTATTTTCATTAACATACGAAGTGTGAATTAACGACTGGTTCAATAAAAATAAATCTTTGAAATTTAAATTTAAATTTCTTTGAAATTCAATTAGTTTTTCTTCTCTTAAAGATGAAATTTTACTCATTCGTATCTCTTTAAAACAATGGTTGCATTGTGCCCACCGAATCCAAATGAGTTGCTTAAAGCAACTTTAACTTCTTTCTGCATGGCTTTATTCGGAACATAGTTAAGGTCACACTGGGGATCCTTTTCCTCATAATTAATAGTAGGGGGTATTATACTATTTTTTATTGTTAAAACTGTAGCAATACCTTCTACTCCACCAGCAGCACCAAGCAAATGACCTATCATTGATTTATTCGCACTTATAGCCAGTTTATAAGAATGCTCCTTAAATGTTTTCTTTATGGCATCAGTTTCTGAAATGTCCCCAGCCAGAGTTGAAGTTCCATGAGCATTTATATAATCTATATCCTCCGGTTTTAAGTTAGCATCTTTAATGGCATTAGCCATGGCTAAGGCACCACCTTCTCCACCCGGAGCCGGCGAAGTAATATGATATGCATCAGAAGACAACCCGTATCCAATGAGTTCGCAATATATAGGTACTCCTCTTTTTAAGGCATGTTCAAGTTCTTCAAGTATTATTATGCCTGCTCCTTCTCCAATTACAAAACCATTTCTATTTTTATCAAAAGGTCTACTGGCCCTCTTTGGGTCATCATTTCTTATGGAAAGGGCTCTGGCGGCACAAAATCCGGATACAGCTAATTGTGTAATCGCATATTCTGTACCTCCGGCGACCATAACATCAGCATCGCCATATTGAATAAGTTTAAAAGATTCCCCTATACAACTATTTCCTGTAGCACATGCTGTGACAATACAAGCACTTGGTCCTTTTAAACCAAAAATTATTGAAATCTGGCCAGAAGCCATATTTGAAAGCATCATAGGGATAAAAAACGGACTTACTCTGGAAGGACCTCTCTCTAAAAATACCTTTACTTGATCCTCTAAAGTAGAAAGTCCTCCTATGCCAGACCCAACGACAACTCCTATTTTGGTTAAATCTTCTTTATTTAAATCTAATTTTGCATCGGAAATTGACTGAGATGCAGCCGCGATAGCATAATGGACAAAGCCATCCATTCTTCTTACACTTTTTTTATCAATATATTTCAAAGGGTCAAATCCTTTTACTTCACAAGCAAATTGAGTTTCAAAATTAGTAGGGTCAAATTTTGTTATTCTATCTGCTGTACTCACACCAGCGCATAAAGATTTCCAAAATGTATTAACATCATTACCCGCAGGAGATATTACTCCCATTCCGGTAACAACCACTCTTCTTTTCATATATTCCTTCTCCCCGTGAAATATTCTTTAATTCCCCCTTAATAAAGGGGGCTAGGGGGTTGTCCTAGTTTTTTACTATTCTAATATTAAATTCTGCGTAGCGTCCCATTTTACATGGGACGATATTAGCCTGATCCATGAGTCGGGGTGTCGTCCTTCCTTTGGTCGTCTCTAACCCTTAGGTACCTACTTTTGTCTTTAGATACCCTATGACTTCATTAACTGTTTTGATTTTCTCTGCATCCTGGTCAGGGATCTCTACGCTAAACTCTTCTTCAAAGGCCATAACAAGTTCAACAGTATCCAAGGAGTCTGCTCCCAAATCCTCAACAAACGATGCATCAGGAGTAACCTCAGTCTCCTCAACTCCTAACTGTTCAACTATGATTTTCTTTACTCTTTCTTCTAATGTAGCCATTTTTCCTCCTTTCATTAATTTTGCTTATCTTCTAAATTTTTTTTATTTAAAATTATAGCAAAATCTTTACCTTCTGTCAATATCAAATTTGTTAAAGTAAAGGATTTACTTTTTTGGTGGATTTTATTGTGTAATCAATGACTTTTTGAACAAGAATTTCATTTAGATAATTGCGATACTTTTTCAAGACTTCTGATATTATAAGAGTATATTTTATTGGTCTCTTCAACAGTTACCCAAACTGCCCCGCGTGACAGTGTAAAAGCAGAAATTGCTCCTTCAATCCTTGGTATTTTATAAGTGGCTACAACAGAAAGAGACTTATCAAGTTCATGTTTATATACTTTATTTGTTCCAGCATCGGCTGACCAGAAATATTCACTATCATGATATAATCCAATAGTGTCACTACCAGGACTAGAGTATGTTTCTACTCTAACAAGTTTGCCATCAGTGATTATATGTTTATAAATCTTATCAGTATCAGTATCACACGACCATAGATATTTACCATCCCAAAAAAGTCCTGAAGGACTGGTTCCTGAAATAGTATAAGTAGAAACAATTGTAAGAGCATCATCTAACCTGTGTTTATGTATCTGTTTTTTCTCTAGATCACAACTAAAGAGATAGTTAGAATCTAGAGCTATTCCAGTTAAATGCATATCAGGGAAACGATATTCTTGGACAACCGAGAGATTTCTATCTAAACTTTGTTTATAAATGATATTTGTAACCCAATCATTTACCCACAAATTTCGTCCATCATTAGCCAGAGCAGAAACATTACTGTATGGAACTTCATATGTCCTGACTTTCCAATAATACTTATTTTCTATACCGGCTACTATTAAAGTTAGAAACAGAAGGCTAAAAACCAAAATCGGCATTTTAAACTTAAACCAATATTTCGTTTTTTCATTAATCTTGGTTTTGTGCGTTTGTAATTTTGCTTCTTCACTCTTATTGTTGGCTAATTCTTTGGCTGATTGTTTTTCAAACAGACTTGAACCTTTTTTTAATTCTTTTATTTGAACGCTTTTTCTTATTGCATTCAGCACTTCTTCATAATCAAAAGGCTTAGAAAAATAATCTACCGCTCCTAATTTCATTATTTCTACTGAAGTTCTGGTACTTCCATAACCAGTAATCATAATTACAGGAATTTCACTATCTATCTCTTTTATCTTATTTAATGTCTGCATACCATCCATCTCTGGCATGCAAAGATCAAGCAAGACTACATCAGGCTTTTCTTTCTCTATCTTTTCTAATGCCGTTTTTCCATTAGAAGCATCTATAACAGAATGACCGTCCGATTCTAAAATGTTAGTTAGAGAAGTCCTCATATCTTTTTCATCATCAACAACAAGAATGGTTGACATAAATAAACTCCTTTTTACATGGCTAAAGGTAAAAATATCATAACGGTAGCACCTTTACTACCAGTATTGTTTACAATATTAATTTGCCCGCCATGAGCTTGCACTACTATTTTAGCAAAAAATAAGCCTAACCCTAAAGACCCTTCTTTTGTGGTAAAAAATGGCATAAAAACTTGTGAAATATTTTTCTTTGAGACACCACAACCATCATCAATAATTTTAATTACTATTCCTTTTTTCTCGGAATCTAAACAAGCATTTACATTAATATTACCACCTTCTGGCATAGCACTTAAAGAATTTAGCATGACATTAAGGAATACTAATTTAAGTCTATTAACATCTAATGACATCATGGGTAAATCAGCAGGATAATCTTTGATTAATTTCACATTTTGAACTTTACATTTTTGTTCAACAAGTGAAACAACCACATCTAAAACATTATTCAAAGAAACAGTTTTAAGAGACTGAATAGGAGGTTTAACAAGTTCAAAAAACACTTCAATTCTTTCTTCTATATTTTGAGCGCTTCGCAGAACTCCTTCTAATATCTCTTTTTCTTTTTCGCCTTGTTTCTTGCTTAATAAAAATTGAGCATTGGCACTGATAACCCCTAAAGGATTACGAATTTGATGAGATATCCCAAATACAAGTTCTTCTAAAAGGGAATGTTCATCTTTTTTCAACAAAACATTATTATTGTCTTTCATCATCTCCTGGCGTTTTTCTTTTACAGTATTCATCTCTTTCTTTAAATCTTGCACTTCCAGATTAAGCCGATCAACTTCCTGCAACTTTTCTTCATAACCAACATGTAATATGTTTTTCTCTTGTTTCAAAGACTCAACCATTTCCTCAATTTGTTTTAGTTGACTTATTTTTTCGGATAAAAGTGTTTCTTGCTCTTTCTTTAACATAGAAAGACTTTCTTTGTATAATATAGTTATCTTTTCAATTTCTTCTTTTTCGGAGAAATTCTCGTTTATACCTTTCGGGATCTTTTCATATTCCTGAATAAGTATATTCTTAATAACTGTTTCCATTTCCACCTTAGCATTTTCCTGAACTATCTTTTTTGCAAGTTTCAGTTCTTCATTGTAAGATCGAAGACTGTTTAATTCTTTCATCAATTGCTGTTTCTCGTTACGCAACTGCTGATGACTAAGTTCATATTTCTCTTTCATAGCTGCTTCTCTTTGCTTTAGTTCCACCTGCTTTTCGGCCAGTTGCTTTTTTAAATTAGATATTGTTTCGCTCAACACTTTTTTTTCTTCAGTTCTTGCATATCTTACTTTTTTGAGCTCATCTAAAAGTGTTTTTTGAAGTTCAGAACCCGGTTGTTCTTGAAAATTAGTAAAATAATTTTCTGCCTCATTTTTGCCTTCAAAACCCATTACTATCTCCTTTCGTTTTTACTTAGCCACGACAATAGTTCCATTAAAAACTTTATTCTCTGCTTCAATCTGATAAATATAGACACCGCTATGAACCACATTTCCATTCTTATCCGTTCCATCCCACATAAGAGAATTTTCAGTACTGCCGGGTTGCAAGTCTGCTACCTCAGCTCCAGTAATATCATAAATTTTTGCTTTATCAATATTGCTATATTGTGGATTATCAAAGAAAATTTCCACTTTATTATAAGGTGCTCTCCTTGGAGTAAATATCTTAGCTGGAGAAAGTTCTCTAATTTTAAATTCCGTCGCTTGAATAGTTTCCCTAACCATAAATTCACCAATTCTTGTTGTTTTTATGGAGATTGTTTTCTTTACTGTATCTACTTTTCCACCTAATTTAATCCATCTCACATGGTCATACCAGAAAACAGCTAAATTCTGCTCACTTTGGTCATTACTACTTAGAGTTTTAGGTGAGTTATTTGCTTTTTCATAATTGAAAACAAAATCAGCAGGCTTCAAAAACATAAAGTTTTGGATATCTTTATATCCAACCAGACATTTAACCTCATAAACACCACCTATTACCCCTTTTTTAGATGATTCCTGTCTATAGATACGGATACGAATGTCTTCATTATATTGATTTCCATCTTTATATATAATATCATTTACTTCATCAGAAAGCGATATTTTAAATTCTGCATTATTAAAAACAAGCGAAACATTATTATTCTTATTATTTATACACACAATGCCCATAGAATCCGAGCTTTCGTTTCCAACAAAATCAACTGATTTTACCACATAATAATAAGTAGTAGAAGAAATATCTTCAGAATCAGTCCAGGTTAAAACTTCTTTAGAAACAAATCCTTTTATAACATAATCCCCATCAGAATTAGTAGACCGATAAATTCTATACCCACTTAAATCGGTTATATCATTTCCATTTTGATTCTTATTTACTGCTGACCAACTTATAACAAAATGTCCTGTGTCATCAAAAGTACCTTTTATACCTACTGGAGAATCCGGAAAAACAGAGTCTATTTGAGGAACGGCAATATTACATAATGCAGATTGATTTCCAATTTCATCTTTTGTTTCAATAACAATATAGTATATTACTCCAGTCACTGGCATGGTTAAAGTTTTATTCTCCTGATTACCTGCTGGCCATGGAGTCCAAATTGGATTTTGAGTATAAGTAATAGCATTATCAAAATCTATTTGATTGTTTATTGGATTTGTCGAATATTTCACTACATAACTTGTTGCGGTACCAACATATCCATCATCACCAGGAGATGTCCAACTAATCTTCACTATATTTCCAGTATATCCTGCTAATATTGCAAGATCAGTAATTGCACCTGGCGGTGTAATGTCCAATTTCTTTACATAAAAGACATCATACTGACTTGCACTATTTCCTGCGTTATCATATATCCTCACACTTACATAATTTGTTCCTTCCTGACATGCTGCAAAATCTACCGGCCAATCTGTCGTATAACTACTTGCATTTATTCCTGTAGCTATATCTGTCCATACTTTTAATTGTGTTCCTGTCTGTCCTGTAGAACTCCATATCGTGTACTGAGCATAATTTAATAAACTTTCTCCTGTATCTGAAAAATCTACATCGTATATAGTCCCGGCTGCACTCCTCCATGTATCATCTCCCGTCTGATTATCGATCACATTC
>JBDRBU010000122.1:0-25678 GCA_043822305.1 Candidatus Firestoneibacteriota bacterium | reverse complement strand
ATTGTATTCCCCCTTTGTTAAGGGGGATCAAGGGGGTTGTTGTTATGAATGTTTATTATAATCCAAAATTGAAATTTCGTGTAAGAGGACTTAACCATAAAATATTATTTAGCAAACTGAAACTTGTAATTAAACAACCCCATAACCCCCTTTATTAAGGGGGAATTAAAAAATAGAGTGAAAGAGAATAAAGGGGACAGCCACAATTAAAAGTCACTGGATTTCTGCTTTCGCAGAAATGACAATGAGAGGAGATTGTAATGCAAAGAGAAATTGTAACCAAAGATCCGCCTACGCAAGAGCGCTACGGAGAGATAAATCAGATTAAAAATGACAGGGTGGGGAAATTCTTTTATCTAACCCTTATTATTACCATTCTTCACGGAGGATTTATACTTTGGGACTTGTTTTGTCTGATAATCGGAAAAGCAAATACTGTCTATTCCGCGGCGGCGTTTAGTAATATTTATTTGATAGCATTGAGCGGGTATGCGGGATATAAGGAATTTGTGAGATGGATGGAAAGTCCGTATGATTCTAATGAGGAAGTGGCGAAAGAAAAGATACTACGATTCAAGCGTGGGGAAATTATCACGACTTTGTGGATACTGCTTTATCTTGCATGTTTAACCATTGAACGGTTTCATTTGATTTCCCGTTTGCCTTTTGAGCTGGAAAGGACGGCGCTTCAGGTGTTTGCTATTGTTGTCGGAACTTACGGATCGAAGAGTTTGTTTATCGGGAGGGCAAGAAAAATACTGAAATCCGGCTCGCACATAAACCAATCAACAGGAAATGCGCTGGATGGCACGATAATCCTTTCAGATGAGGAATGCGAGGCGAAGGTGATAGAGTTTATTGAGAAGAATGGCGGGATTAATAACGAGCAATGCAGGCAGATATTAATGATAGAAAGAGGAAAATCATACCGGATACTTGAGAATATGGAGAAAAAAGGCAAGATATTTGCCGAGGGGATGGGAAGAGCGATAACATACAGGAAAAGGTAGGATATGCACGGCCGTGCGTAATGTGTAAAGCATGTATATTTCGTGCGCAAGCTGTGCGTATTTTTGAGTTTTAAAATGCAAGCAATTATAATAGTTTGCAGGATTATGATAATAAATGCGCACGAATACGCATGCAATGCGCACGGTTTGAGCTAAGGGCAACTACCAAATAGGTGGCTGTCCCCTTTGTTTGTACATTATGTAAATGCTATTGACAAATTGCACATATTGTGTTAATATATCTTTATGATTAGAAGAATATTGTCTGATAAATTGCTATCAATCTCAAAATATCTGCCGGTGGTGGCTATAATTGGTCCGAGGCAATCCGGTAAAACAACTTTAGTAAAAAGCGTCTTCAAGAATTATAAATACATCTCGCTTGAAGATGAGGATAACAGAAATTACGCTATGCAGGATCCAAGAGGATTTTTATATGATTATTGTGAGCATGGAGGAATAATAGACGAGGCACAAAGGGTACCGAAACTTTTTTCTTATATACAAACAAATGTTGATAATAATGATAAGCCGGGCAGGATAATCCTAACAGGTTCTCAGAACTTCCTTCTAATGGAAAAAGTATCCCAGACTTTAGCCGGGAGAATCGGTATCTTAAATCTTTTTCCTTTCAGTTTGCCTGAAATAAATTTCGGAAAGTTTAAAAGTAATAACCCCGATAAATTTATTTTTAACGGATTTTATCCGAGGTTGTATGATAAAACAATCAAGCCTGAAGATTGGTTTCCCGGGTATGTTCAGACCTATTTGGAAAGAGATCTTAGACAGATGCTAAATGTGTCAGACCTTTCTAATTTTAGAATTTTTGTGAAGTTATGTTCGGCCAGAACAGGCCAAATATTAAATCTTACTTCTCTTGGAAGCGATTGCGGTATATCTCATAATACCGCAAAATCATGGCTTTCAATATTAGAGATTAGCGGTTTAGTGTTTTTGTTAAGACCATACTATAAAAACTATAATAAGAGATTAACCAAGATGCCAAAATTATATTTCCATGACACAGGGCTTGTTTGCTTTTTGCTCGGGATCAAGGATGTTGAACAACTTAGGAGTCATTATTTGTTTGGCTCGATATTTGAAACTTTTATAATCTCCGAAATCTTTAAGCATTATTATAATATCGGTATTGAGCCGCCGTGTTATTATTGGAGAGAAAATCATGGGAAAGAGATAGATTGCTTAATTGATGAAGGTGCATCTTTGAAAATTGTAGAAATTAAATCAGGTAAAACAATTAATGATGAATACTTTAACGGATTAAGATACTGGTCTAAATTAAACCAAAGAATAAAGCACTTATCGTTTATCTTTTACAGGGGAGAAGAAGAGCAAAAAAGAGAATACGGAACAATATTATCTTGGAAGCACATTGAAAATGCATTGCATTAGGAAAATGGAGCAAATCATGTCAAATGAATCAGCGATAGTACAAAAATTATTGAATTAATTGAAAAATATTTTAAGATGTGGTATATTTATATAGATAGAAAGACTACTGGGTGGTGGTTGCAAAACATTGTATGTCAAATGTCAAGAGCTGACCCCAAGGAACCCCAAGGAGAAAAATGGAAGAAGATTTATATAAAGAAAGATTAGAAAAATTAAACAAGATAAAGGAATTGAATATAAATCCTTATCCTTGTAAATTTGAGGTTAATAATAAAACCAAAGATGTTATAGAAAAATACAAAGATTTAAATGCGGGTGAACATATTGAGAATGTAAAAGTATCTATGGCTGGAAGGGTAATGAGTCTAAGGGAACATGGAAAATCCTGTTTTGCTACCGTGAGGGATGTTTGTGGGCAGATACAGGTTTATTTTAAATTAGATATTCTGGGTGATAAAAATTGGGAACTGTTAAAAAAAATTGATATTGGAGATTTTATGGGGGTTAGCGGAGATGTATTTAAAACAAGGACAGGAGAACTTACGATAAGGGCAAAGGAGATTAGTCTTCTTTCAAAGTCATTAATGTCGCTTCCAGAAAAATGGCATGGTTTAAAAGATGTTGAAATTCGCTATAGACAAAGATATTTAGATTTAATATCTAATCCTGAAGTTAAAGATGTATTTTATACAAGAAGTTGGGCCATAAAGGAAGTTAGAAATTTTCTCGAATCTAAAGGTTTCTTAGAAGTTGAAACTCCAATGATGCATTCTATACCAGGTGGAGCGACGGCCAAACCGTTTAAAACATTTCATAATGCTTTAGGCATGGAACTTTATATGAGGATTGCTCCTGAACTTTATTTGAAAAGATTAATAATTGGTGGTTTTGAAAAAGTTTATGAGATGAACCGTAATTTTAGGAACGAAGGTATTTCAATAAAACATAATCCTGAGTTTACAATGTTAGAATTATATCAAGCGTATGCAGATTATGAGGAGATGATGAAGTTAACGGAAGAATTATTAACGCATGTGGTTCAAAGGATATTTGGTAAGTTAAAGATAATTTATCAAGATAAAGAAATTGATTTTATAACCCCCTGGAAAAAATTAACAATGTATGATTCTATTAAGGAGTATGCTGGTTTAGATGTAGAAAAAATGAGAGAGTTGGATTTAAAAACTTTTTGCAAGGATAAAGAAATAAATATTGAAAAATTGAAAGAAAAAGGAGAAATAATAAATGAAATTTTCGAAAAGGTAGTTGAGCATAATTTAATTCAGCCAACCATAATCATGGATTATCCAATAGAAGTTTCTCCTTTAGCCAAAAGAAAAAAAGGGAACGATAATTTAGTTGAAAGATTTGAACTGTTTATTTATGGGCGAGAAACAGCGAATGCTTTTTCCGAGCTAAATGACCCTGTAGAGCAAAGAGAAAGATTTTTGTCTCAGGTGGAAACTAAAGAATCAAATAAAATAGACGAAGATTTTATTAAAGCCTTAGAATATGGTATGCCGCCAACAGGAGGATTGGGTCTAGGTTTAGATAGATTTATAATGATACTGACTAACTCACCTTCAATTAGAGATGTAATACTTTTTCCACAGATGAGGACAAAAGATGAAACTACCATATGAATTTTTCATTAGTCTTAGATATTTAAGGTCTAAGAGAAAACAACCTTTTATTTCTATAATTACCCTTATATCGTTAGGAGGAATTACACTTGGGGTGGCATCATTAATTATTGTCTTAAGTGTTATGAATGGGTTTCAAAAAGATTTAAAGGAGAAAATATTAGGAATAAAATCTCATGTTGTAATTTATGAGAGAGCAGGAACAAGCATGGAGAATTATGATAAAGAAATTGAGAGTATTAAAGATATAAAAGGTATTATCTCTTCTACGCCATTTATACTTAATCAAGCCATGATAAAAGTAAGGAATAATACTGAAGGAGCAGTGATTTGGGGAATAGACCCGATTAAACAAAATCAAATCAGTGGTGTTTCAACAGAGGTTTTAATAAACAAAGAAGGCGAAAAACCGGGTATATTGCTGGGTAAAGAATTATCTTCAAAACTACTTGTCAGCAAAGGAGATGAGGTAATTTTAATTACTCCAATATTTAAAGCAACTCCACTTGGCTTAATTCCTAAAGTTGGGAAGTTTGTCGTCGCCGGGACATTTAAATCTGGGATGTATGAATATGATTCTACATTTGGTTGTATATCATTAAAAGATGCGCAAATTTTATATGAAATAGGAGATAAAGTCACTGGAATAGAAGTTAGAGTGGATGATATATACAAAGTTAAAGAGATAGGAAAGATAATAAAAAACAAAATTAGTGTAAATCTTAGTGTTTATGATTGGATGCAGATGAATAGAAATTTATTTTCAGCATTAAAATTGGAAAAAATTGTTATGACAATTATGCTAACCTTAATTATACTTGTCGCAGTTTTTAATGTATTAAGTAGTTTAATAATGATGGTTATGAAAAAGACCAAAGAGATAGGTGTTTTAAGAAGTATTGGTGTTCCTCAAAAAGGCATAATGAAAATTTTTATATATAACGGTGTTATTATAGGGGTTATTGGCACGATATTAGGGTTGATTCTGGGTACGGGAACATCATTACTTTTGAAAAAATACCAGTTTATTAAATTACCCGGAGATGTTTATTACATAGATTATCTTCCGGTGGAATTAAGGATAGAAGATATAATTATAGTAATTGGTGTTTCTATTTTGCTGAGTTTTTTATCTACTATTTATCCAGCTTATCGAGCATCAAAATTAGACCCGGTTGAGGCCATAAGATATGAGTGACAATTTATTAGTTGTTCAAGATGTTCATAAAATTTTTAAAGTAGGCGAACAGGCTATAAATGTACTTAAAGGCATAAGTTTAACGATAAAGAGAGGAGAAATAGTTACTATTTTGGGTCCATCTGGTGCCGGCAAATCTACTTTACTTAATATTTTAGATGGCATAAGTACGCCTACATTTGGAAGAGTGTTTTTAAACGGTGTTGATATTTATAATTTAAACGATAAAAGTCTTTCTTATTTAAGGAACATAAAGATTGGTTTTGTTTTTCAATTTTATAATTTACTTCCAGAATTTACTACTTTAGAAAATGTAATTTTACCTTCTTTAATAGCCAGAAAAAATTCAGAAGAAAAAGGTAAAAAGTTATTAGAAGAATTAGGTTTAAAAGAAAGATTAAATCATAAACCAGGAGAACTTTCAGGTGGCGAACAACAAAGGGTAGCACTGGCCAGAGCACTTATAAACAACCCTGATGTGTTGCTGGCAGACGAACCTACTGGAAATTTAGATTCCGAGAACGCCAACAATTTATTTGAATTAATCTTAAAAATAAATGAAGAAAGAGGACAAACTGTAGTTTTAGTAACTCATAACGAAGAATTTGCAAAAAGAACAAAAAGAATAGTTGAAATGAAGGATGGAAAAATAGTATAATATTTATCAGAAGTGAAAAATGGAGGTAAATATGAGTTTAATAATTTGTTTAAATGGAAAATTTGTTCCAAAGGAAAAAGCATTAGTTTCAATCTTTGACCATGGACTTCTTTATGGTGATGGAGTATTTGAAGGGATTAGAATTTATAATGGAAGAGTATTTAAACTTGATGAACATATTGATAGACTTTTTAATTCGGCTAAAGTAATTACCCTGGAAGTCCCTATTTCAAAAGAAGTAATGAAGCAAAAAATTCTAAAAACTGTAAGAAGCAATAAACTTCATGATGGATATATTAGAGTTGTTGTTACAAGAGGGGCGGGTGATTTAGGATTAGACCCGAGAAAGTGTTCTGAGTCGTTTTATTTTATTATTGCCTCCAGCATATCGCTCTATCCAGAGAAATTTTATAAAAATGGACTATCTATAATGACTGTGGCTACTCACAGGAATATTCCTGAAGCTTTAAGTCCAAAAATTAAATCCTTAAATTATTTGAATAATATTATGGCCAAGATTGAGGCAAATAATTATGGTGTTTTGGAAGCAGTGATGCTAAATAAAGATGGATATGTAGCCGAATGCACAGCTGATAATATATTTATTGTTCATAAAGAAGAACTCATTACACCGCCAACATATGTTGGTGCCTTAGAAGGTATGACAAGAGATACGGTCATGGAGTTAGCCAAAGAAATGGGTATCACTGTTTCAGAAAAAGTTTTTACAAGATTTGATTTATATGTAGCCGAAGAATGTTTTCTCACCGGAACAGCAGCAGAAATTGTTCCAGTGATAAATATTGATTCAAGAAAGATTGGAAACGGAAAACCAGGACCTATTACCGCTTCGTTAATAGAGTCTTTCCATAAGTTAACCAGAACACAGGGAACACCTGTATATTAAAATCCTGAAAGGAGATAAAATTATGATTAATAAGTATGTTTATTTTTTTGGTGGAGGAGAAGCAGACGGAAATGAGAAGATGAAGAATTTGTTAGGGGGTAAGGGAGCTAACTTAGCGGAAATGGCTGGACATCCAAAATTAAGATTGCCAGTTCCACCCGGATTTACAATTACAACAGAAGTTTGTGCTTATTATTATAAAAATAAAAAGAAGTATCCAGAAGAATTAAAGGAACAGGTTAAAAAATCCATTGAGAAAATTGAAAAGTTAATGGGTAAGAAATTTGGTGATTCCAAGAATCCTTTGCTTGTTTCAGTAAGGTCTGGGGCTAGAAGGTCAATGCCGGGGATGATGGAAACAGTTTTAAATGTTGGTTTAACTACAAAAACAATCCCGGGTTTAATAGTTCAAACTGGAGGCAATGGGAGATTTGTGTATGATGCTTATAGAAGATTAATTATGATGTACTCTGATGTTGTTATGGAAAAGGCAGCCGGTGTTGAACCAAAAGAGGATATGGGTATAAGAAAGCAGTTAGAAAAAATTATGAATAAAATCAAAGAAAAAAAAGGTGTGAAAAACGATACGGACTTAGATGTAAATGATTTGAAAAAATTATGCGATTTATTTAAGTTAAAAGTTAAAGAAGTTTTAGGAAGTGAATTTCCTGATGACCATATAGAGCAGTTGTGGGGAGGAATTGGAGCGGTTTTTGCTTCCTGGAATGGTAAGAGAGCAATTTCATATAGAAGGATAGAAAATATTCCTGATGAATGGGGAACGGCCGTAAATGTTCAAACAATGGTTTTTGGTAATATGGGAAATGATTGTGCCACTGGTGTTGCTTTTACAAGAAATCCAGGAAATGGAGATAAAAATTTCTATGGAGAATATCTTGTTAATGCACAGGGAGAAGATGTTGTGGCTGGTACAAGAACTCCTTCGCCTGTAAATAAATATAGCCAGAGCGAACATAATAAGGAACTTAAAACATTAGAAGAAATTATGCCAGACTCGTATAAAGAACTTTTTGATTATCAGAGAAGATTGGAAAAACATTATAAAGATATGCAGGATATTGAGTTTACCATAGAAAAAGGCAAACTCTTTATGTTGCAATGCAGGATTGGCAAGAGAAATGGTCCTGCGGCGGTAAAGATGACTATTGATATGGTAAGAGAAAAATTAATATCTAAGGAAGAAGCAGTTATGAGGGTTACACCAAATCAACTTGATGAACTTCTTCATCCAGTTGTTGACCCAAATGCAGAAAAGAGTAATAAACCTTTGTGCAAGGGACTTCCAGCAGGACCTGGTGGAGCAACAGGGATGATAGTATTTTCGGCTAACGATGCAGTTGCGTGGGCTAAATCAGGGAAAAAAGTTATTCTGGTTAGAGAGGAAACAAACCCTGAAGATGTTGAAGGTATGAGATCTGCACAGGCAATCTTAACAGCAAGAGGTGGTATGACATCTCATGCCGCACTTGTTGCCAGGGGCTGGGGGAAATGCTGTATAGTTGGATGCTCTGCTTTAAATGTTGACTATTCTAACAAAACTTTAACTATCAGTGATAAGATATTAAAAGAAGGTGACTGGCTTACCTTAAATGGGACAAAAGGAAATGTTTATATTGGAAAACTTAATATGGTTGATGCCATCGAGGAAGGTTCGTTACTTAATGAATTTTTAAAAATATGTGATTCGTTTAGAAGACTTGGAATTAGAACAAATGCAGATACTCCAAAAGATGCTAAAAAGGCTCGTTTTTTTGGTGCAGAAGGGATTGGTTTATTTAGAATAGAGCATATGTTTTACGGTGAGGGCTCTGATAAAGCGTTATTTTTACTTCGCAAGATGATAGTTTCAAAAACAGAAAAAGAAAGAAGAAATGCACTTGATGAATTATTTCCATATATGAAAGATGACATAAAAGCAACATTATCGGCCATGGCGGGACTACCGGTAACTATTCGTTTTATTGACCCACCCTTGCATGAATTTGTTCCGCATGAAAAAATAAGATTAAAAGAATTAGCCAAGAGTCTGGGTATTGATATTTTAGCTCTTGAAAAGCGGGCTAATAGTTTAAGAGAGAATAACCCGATGATGGGGCATCGTGGTGTCCGACTTGGTGTTACTTATCCGGAGATTACTGAGATGCAAACCAGGGCCATACTTGAATCATCAGCAGAATTAATTAAAGAAGGGAAAAAGACTTTTCCTGAAATTATGATTCCTGTAGTTTGTGCCGTTTCTGAAATTGAGGATCAGATAAAAATAATTAATAAGGTTTATAAGGAAGTGCTTTCTAAGTATGGTTTAAAGAAAATCCCTTATATGGTTGGAACAATGATAGAAATACCGCGAGCATCATTGGTTGCTGGTAAAATTGCTGAAGTTGCAGAGTTTTTCTCTTTTGGAACAAACGATTTAACACAGATGGGGTTTGGATTTTCAAGAGATGATATTGGAGGATTTTTACAGGATTATCTGGGGAAAGGAATACTACCAAAAGATCCCTTTCAAACCATAGATGAAGAAGGGATTGGAGAATTAATCAAGATAGGTATTGAAAGGGGAAGAAAGGCTAGAAAGAATCTTAAAGTTGGAATATGTGGAGAACATGGAGGGGACCCTGATTCAATAGCATTTTGTCATAAAGTTGGAATGGACTATGTAAGTTGTTCTCCATTTAGAGTGCCTATAGCCAGATTAGCTGCGGCCAGGGCAGCTGTGGAAGAAAAGAAGTTAAGGTGATATAAAATTGAATAAAATAAGCATTGACACAGTCAATGCACTCCAAATAGAAAAAAAAAGGAGAAAAATATTTATGAAATATAATAGTTCTTGGATGCTAATTCTTAGTGCTGTTGTTTTGATAAGTTTCTCGCCAATTATTTATTGTGAGCAAGATCTAAATGTAAAAGTTTCTAAGGGAGATCAAGCAGGCGAACTTATCTTAGAGTGGAATGAGGTACAAGAAGCAACGGCATATTTTGTAAGAATGTTTGATACGAAGAATATTCCAAACTATATAGTAAATATTCTAAAAAGAGGCAAGGGATTTGAAGAAGGTGAATTAAGAATGATACAATCATTAACTGATAAAGCCGAAATATTTTTAACAGATAAAAATAAAATTAAAATTAGAAATTTAAAATACCGAGATTACTTTTTTATAGTAAGTGCCAGTAAACCATTCATGGGAAAATATTATCTAAAATGGATTGCAAGTAGTGAAATAGTAAGTAGAAAACCAGGACTTGATATTTTGTCAATATTTAAAAAAGACAAGGAGATTATATCTGAGCCAAACTTAATTGTAAATGTGAAAATTAGTGACTTAGTAAAAGATATAAAATCATATTGTGGAAAGGTTATTAAGATTGAAGGACAATATGTTTATTCTGAAAATATTCCAGTAGTTCTTAGTGATATAATGAATTATTTTTTTATAACAGATGGTATGTGGAAAATCGGTTGTAGCCAAAGAATAGGATTACCAACTCATCCAGAAACATATAAATATCAACAGGATAAAGAGGTAAAAGAAAATTATATTAATGATGAAAAAGAGTTTAATCAGAAAGTAAGCGGTAAATACAAAGTAAGAGCCATAGGGAGTATAATTTTAGTAGAAGATCTCCCCAGACACGGAGTAAAAGGGATGAAAGCAGAAGAAACGGAATTGTGGACAGAGTTAGTTTTTTTTGAAAAAGATAAATTTAAATCATCAAAGGGCCTTTTTTATGCTTATTTTGCTCAAAACTTAGGCAAAATAAAATGAAAAAATTAGTTCTTTTTATTGTTTTATGTAAGATAGTTTATGGATTGGAATTAAAAGAACCTTCATGGCTTCTTACAATTCCTACGGCATCAACTCTTTCAAAAGATCAATGTTCTATCGGGATTTTTTATTTGGATTTAGGTATAAGACCTGATTTAGAAATAGGGGTTCACGGTATAAAATACAATATCTCTTATCAAGATGGTTCTAAATTAGGAATTGGAGCATCTCTTATTTTTGGCTTATACCCTTACATAGTTTATACTAAAAACTTTGATTTTGGAATATTAAGTGTTGGTATAAATCCATTCCCTTATTTTTTATTCGCTGGCTTAGAATATAAATTAAGTGATGAAATTAAACTAATTGGAGAAATTCATAATGGAATTGTATTAGGTGCTAGAAATAATTTAGCAAAAGATTGGTTTTTGGATTTAGGCGCAGGGTTAACGGTTTATCCATATAAAAATTATTTATTTTATGATTATGCAAACACAGATTGTTATAACTACAAATTTCCAAATTCATTTTCTCCGTTTCTAATAATTTCTATATATTATGCTTTTAATATTAATCCGCCACCAATTCCAGAAGTGCCAAAAGAAAAAGAGCCAATTGATAATGAAATTAAGCCAATAGATCCTGTAAGAAAGTGAATATTCCATATCATAAGACAGTTGGCATAATCATTAAATCGAGAAGTTTTGGAGAGACAGGTAAACATTTAACTATTTATACTAAATCTTTTGGAAAAATAAACGCTATAGCCAAGGGTGCTAAAAAAGTTAGAAGCAGGTTTGGTTCTTCCTTAGAACTTTTTACTGAAAGTGAATTATTTATGTTTAAAAAAGAGCATAAAGATTTATATTTAATTACTCAAACAAAGATAAATAAATTTCTTCCAAATATATCTAAAGATATTAAAAAGTTTGGAGTTGCTTCAGTCATCTCTGAATTTATATATAATTTTGTGCCATATACTGAAAAAAACATCCAACTATATAATTTTTTTAGTTATACTTTACATCTTGTAAATTGTGTTAGATATGAAGAAAAAGTTCAGATGGGCTTTATGGTAAAGTTCTTATCGTTAGTTGGATATAAAATTAATTTAAATTCTTGTTCTTCATGTAATGAATATATTAAGATAAATTCAGGATTAATTAAAAATTTAAGTGCAAGATTTGGCGGTATAATATGTAGTAATTGTGGAGTATTAGATGTAGAGAGTATAAAAATACCGAACAGTACTTTGAAGATATTGGAGTATTTACAAAAAAAAGGATTTTATTCTTTAAGTAAACTAATAATAAATAAAAAATCAGAAGAAGATATAAAAAGTATAGTTTCTTATTGGATAGAGTATTATTTTGAGAGTAGATTAAAAAGTTTAAAAGTAATGGAGAGTATAAATAAGTATGGATAAAAAGAAAGCAGTTGTTTTACTGTCAGGTGGACTTGATTCTACAACAACATTGTATTTTGCAAGAAAGGAAGGATATAAATGTTTTTGTTTAATTTTTGATTATGGACAAAGACATAAAAAAGAAATTAAATCTGCTGTAAAGATATCGAAAAAATTAAAATGTAAATATCAAATAGTAAAAATAAAATTGCCTTGGAGTAAAAGTGCTCTAACAGATAAAAAAATTTTAGTTCCAATTAATAGGGATATTAAAAAGATGAAAAAAGAAATCCCCGTTACATATGTTCCAGGCAGAAACACTATATTCTTAAGTTTTGCAATATCGTATGCTGAATCTATTAATGCTGATGTAATCTTTACAGGTGCAAATGCAATAGATTATAGCGGATATCCAGATTGTAGACCAAACTTTTACAAAGCATTTCAAAAGATTATCAAATTAGGGACAAAAAAAGGAGTGGAAGGTAAAAAAATAAAAATAATAACCCCTTTGATTAAAAAATCCAAAGCAGAGATTGTAAAATTAGGTAAAAAATTAAAAATCCCTTTTGATTTAACCTGGTCATGCTATAAAGGTGGAAGAAAACCATGCGGTAAATGTGATAGTTGTTTATTGAGAAAACTAGGGACAACGCCCACTTATTTTTCTGAGCAATTGTAGTTGCCCAATTCATTGGATAAAAAACCTGATAAATCGCGCAGGCTCACACCCGCTTCGCGGTGCATTCCTAATTATTTATTTTACATTAATGAAAGTTAAACCTGCGACTACAAAATATTAATTAGGTGGATTAATCTCTCTTAAAAATCTTGCATTTTCTTCAGGTAAGGACACATTTATAAACATTCCAGAACCTAATTCAAATCCAGCAGATTTTGTTAGCCTGGGAATTATACTTATATACCAGTGGAAATAGGCTAAACCTCTTCCATCGGTAGGGGCAGAGCGAATTACATAATTATAGTCTGGATTATTTAATCCAAAATAAAGTTTATGCAAAGTCATCTTTAAAACTCTTGCCAAATCCGGAATTTCTTCTTCGTGAATCTCTCCAAATGTTGAATGGTGATGTTTTGGAAAAATCCAAATATGAAAAGGCGTTAAGGCAGCATAAGGAACAAAAGATATAAAAAGGTCAGTTTCTATTATCACCCTTTCTTTTGCTTTTATTTCTTCTTTAATCATTTTGCAAAATATACATTCATTATGGTCATCATAATGCCTCATGGCTTCTTCTAATCTACTCCTTACCTGGTATGGAACTACAGGAGTGCCTACTATCTGAGAATGTGGATGCTCAAGAGATGTTCCTGCGGTTTCACCGTGATTTTTGAAAATAATAATATTACGAATTTTTTTATCTCTTGTTATTATTAAATATCTTTCTTTGTATGTTTTTATAATATTTGAGATATTACTTTCAGGAAGCAAGGCAGTAGTCATGTTATGTTTTGGAGTTTCTATGACTACTTCATGATGTCCATATCCACCTCTGCTTCTAAAAAACTCATCAGTTTTTTCAGATGGTTCAGTATCTAATGAAAGAGCAGAATATTTATTTAAGGTGACTCTTATATCCCAGTTTTTACCATTCCCTATTGAGAATAATGTAGGTGGAGTTTTATCTTCATGACCAGGGCAGAATGGACAAGTTGGAGCATACTCAGGAATTTCTTTTTTTTCTTTAATTATTTTGAAATCCTCAGGTCTTTTTGCCCTTTCAGTAGCAATAATAACCCATTCTTTTGTGGTGCGATTTTGTCTTAATTCTGGCATAATTTTTCTCCTGTAAGTTATAATTTTCGAATTCTTGAAATCATTTCTTTATAGACTTCTAAATTTCTTCTTAATCCAACTTTTACAACAAAAACCTTTATTTTTTCTTTTTCAATCTTATATATAACTCGATAGTTCATTACCTTTAATTTCCAAAATCCTTTTAATCCATATTTTAAGGGTTCACCATAGTTTTCAGGGTCTGATGCTAATTTCTTAGTAACTGTCCTAATTATTAAATGCTGGTCATTTTTGTCAATTTTTTTAAAATCTTCTTCAAAAACTAATCTACTAATTTCAACAGTCCACATTTTACTTTAGTCCAACTCTTTTTTTAGATTCTTCCAATGATATATAATCTTTTTCTGTATGTTCTTCGTATCTTTTTCTGGCAATCTCACCGAAAATCTTATCTTCCACAAGATCAAGAAGTTCTTCTATTTTTTCATATTCTTCTGTTGTTAAAAGCACGGCCACGGGTTTATTCCTTTTTTCAATAATTACTTTGCCTTTTTTTGCTGATTTAAGAACATCATCTATTTTAAGCCTTAATTCCGTTATGCCTACTAAAGTAGTATTTTCTTTTAAAGTTATCATTTTGCACCTCCGAATGAAGTATAACAAATGTAATTTGAAATGTCAATAGAGAAGTAGTTTAAAATACTATTTAAAATGTCAATTGAATTTTCAATCTTTTTATACAGGTTTCTTTTCCTAAAACTTCCATTAGTTCAAAAAGGCCGGCACTAACTAATTTTCCGGTTAAAGTTAATCTTACGGGATGAACTAAATCTTTTAGTTTTAAATTTTTTCTTGTTAAAAATTCTCGGGTAAATTTTTCCAAAGAAGAAGCATCAAAAATTTCAATTTTTTCTAATGCAGTTGTATATTCTTTTAATAAATTAAGAACATTTTTGTCTTTAAAATATTTTTGAACAGCGTCTTTATCATATGAAATTTCATCAGTAAAGAAATATTTTTCATCAACTATATCTTCTAATTTTTTTAGTCTTTCTTTTTCTAATTTTATAATTTGTTTTAATTTTTCTTCCTCACAACTTAAATTATACTTCTGTAAAAATGGCTTAATTAACTCTGCAACCTCTTCATCTTTTTTCTGTCTTATATAATAACCATTTAAATAGTTTAATTTATCCAGATCAAATACGGCCGGGCTTTTATTTACTTTTGATAAATCAAATTTTTGAATTAGTTCTTCTAAACTAAAAATTTCTTTATCTTTCTCGTAAGAAGCACCAAGTAAGGCTAAAAAGTTAATAACTGTTTCAGAAAGGTATCCTTTGTCTTTGTAATCAGTTACCGCAACTGCTCCTTGTCTTTTAGATAGTCTTGATTTATCTTCGGCTAAGATTAAAGGTATATGAGCAAATTCCGGTAGTTTGAATCCTAATGCTTGATAAAGCAAAATTTGTCTTGGAGTATTTGATATATGGTCTTCACCTCTCATCACATGAGTTATTTCCATTAAAGCATCGTCTAGAACAACGCAAAAATTATAAGTTGGAATTTCGTCTGTTCTTTGGATAACAATATCATCTAATTCATTATTGTTAAAGGTAATTTTTCCGCGTATTAAGTCATTTATCTCTACTGTCCCTTCAGGGATTTTAAACCTTATCGCAAAAGGTCGGCCTTCGTCTTTAAGTTGCTTTATTTCTCCTTCTGTTAAATTTCTACATTTACCATCATATTTATACGCTAATTTTTTCGCCTCATAAAATTTTCTTTTCTCGGCAAGTTCTTCTTTTGTACAAAAACATTTATAAGCATAGCCAGAATCAATTATTTTTTTTACATATTCTTTGTATAAATTCATCCTTTCTGATTGCCTGTAAAGTTCGTCCCAGTCCATCTTTAACCATTTTAATGATTCAATTATATTATCTTCGTATTCTTTTTTTGAACGCAATGTATCGGTATCTTCTATTCTTAAAATAAATTTCCCGTTGTTATTCTTAGCAAAAAGAAAGTTAAATAAAGCAGTTCTTACTCCACCTATATGCAAGTTTCCTGTTGGTGATGGCGCGAATCGTACTCTTATCATATTCACTCCAAATAAAACAAGCCTCATAAATGAGGCAACTACATCAATAAAAATAGTATCTGTCCCTACTTTTTACTAAGATGACGATATAAATATAATACAATTCCAATGACAATGATTATACCGATTACAATATCAAATTTATGAAAGTATATTCCAAGCGTATTCCAATGTTCGCCTAATTTTAATCCAATCCATCCTAAAAATAAACACCAGATAAATGAGCCAACTAACGAATATATGAAAAATTTTACAAAATTCATTTTAACAATTCCAGCCGGAAGTGATATAAATGTTCTAACAACTGGAAGTAATCTACTAATAAATATTGCGGAGTCTCCATATTTTGCAAAAAACTTATCGGCTACTTCTAAGTCGTGATGTGAAATCAGGACATATTTACCATATTTCTCTAATAAAGGTCTGCCACCTAAGACACCAATATAGTAAGTAACTACAGAACCAAGGACACAACCAATTGCTCCGGCTAAAGATATTCCAAATAATGTAAATTTACCTGTCCAGACAAGATAACCAGAAAATGGCATAATTATTTCACTGGGAAGTGGAATACAGGCAGATTCTATGGCCATACTTAAAATAATCCCCCAGTATCCTAATGTAGAAATGACGGCTATAATAAAACCACTTAAAACCGCTAATATTTTTTCAATCATAAGTTTCTCCTCGTAAATTATACCCTTTCAGTGGGGTCAAAGAGTTTTTTATGCTCTTCAAGAGCATATCTATCGGTCATACCTGCAATAAAATCACAGACTATTTGCTCTTTGTAATATTTTTTTATTTTTTCTAATAAATCAGACGGCAGAATTTTATTAAAATTTTTTAGATATGTGTTAAATAAATCCTCAAGTATTTTATGTGCTTTTACTTCCATTCTTACAACCTTATAATGTTTATAAAGATTTTTGAATAAGAACTCTCTTAATTCTTTCTTTTTTTTAATCATGACAGAACTAAAACTCACAATTGGTTTGTTTACATTTCTAACATCATTTACAGATTTTATTTTATATATTTTTAGATTTTTTACTGTTTCGTTAATTAAATCTGTAGATAAAGTATTAATTATGTTTCTGACTAAAAGGTATCTTCTTTTTTCAAAAGAAAGATTGGAAAGTTTTTGGGAAATCTCCTTGCAAATTTCTAGTTTATCTACATCGTCTATTTTTATCAGATTAGATTTTATTCCATCATCTAAATCATGGCTACAGTATGCTATTTCATCTGCTAAATTTACTACTCGTGCTTCGAGGGAAGGGAATCTAGTCTTAAATTCTTTAGATAATGAATTATCAAAATCAGTTTTATGTTTTGCTAAACCTTCTCTAACTTCATAAGTTAAGTTTAATCCAGAAAATTCAGGATATCTTTCTTCTAATTCATCTACAATTCTTAAACTTTGTTTGTTATGTTCAAATCCACCGTATTTTTTCATTAATTTATTTAATTTTTCTTCGCCAGAGTGACCAAAAGGCGTATGTCCTAAATCATGGGCTAAAGCAATTGCTTCGACTAAATCTTCATTCAATCTTAAAGCTTTGGCTATTGTTCTTGCAATTTGTGTTACTTCTATAGTATGTGTTAATCTTGTCCGGTAATAGTCATTTTCGTGTATAACAAATACTTGAGTTTTGTATTCTAATCTTCTAAAGGCATTACTATGAACAATCCTATCTCTATCTCTTTGAAAACAAGTTCTATAAGGATGTTCAGGCTCTTTAATTTTTCTACCTTTGGAAAATTTACTCTTTACTCCATATGATTCTAAAAATTTTTCTTCATCATCTTCTAATTTTTCCCTGGTTAAAAGCATTTACTACCTCCCACAATTCTTTATTTTATCATATTTAAGGAGTTATAACCACTACTATTTAATAGGACATTTCTACTTTGCTATATTAGGACATTATCATTTTGCGGTTATAATGTATGTTTTTCTAATGTTTTTCTAATTGACTTTTGCCAGTTACTGAGTTATAATATTATATCATTATGAAAATAGATATTAAAGATTTAAAAGACGGAGTTAATCAATTTAATCTAAACGAGACTCCAGAAGAAATTGGATTTAAACCAGAAGAGGCTGAATTTGAAGAATTGATTTCTTCTGATATTGAAATTAATAAAATAGGAGAGAAATTTATTGTTAAAGGGAAGATAAAAACAGTAATTTTACTTGAATGTAGTAGATGTTTGGAAAAATTCAAGTATAATATTTATTCTAATTTTAAGTTAATTTATGCTAAAGATGAAATATCAAAATATGGCGCGGTAAATAAAGAAGAGATGGACGAAATTACATTTACCGGAGATATATTAGATGTAGATGATGATGTAAAACAAACTATAATATTAGAGATACCAATGAAACCTGTTTGTAAAGAGGATTGCAAAGGATTGTGTTGTTACTGTGGCCAGAACATTAATTCAGAAAAATGCGGTTGTAAAAAGGAGGAAAAATGGCAAATCCAAAAAGAAGATTTTCTGCTTCAAGAAGAGATAAAAGAAGGTCGCAGTGGAAGTTAAGTCCCCCAAATTTAACTACTTGTCCACAATGTAAACAGTTAAAACTTCCACATTATATATGTGATAACTGTGGGTACTATGGTAAAAAAGAAGTTTTAGAGGTGTAAGGTGAAAATCTCTTTAGATGCCATGGGTGGAGATAATGCTCCCAGAATTGAAGTAGAGGGAGCGATTGAAGCAGCCAGAGAATTTGGTCTAGAGGTGGTTTTAGTCGGAGATAAAGAAAGAATAACCGCTGAAATCAATAATCATAAGGTAAAAGGATTACCCATAAGTATCTGTCATGCTTCTCAGATAATAAATATGCATGAATCTCCCACGGATGCATATAAACAAAAAAAAGATTCCTCGCTTTTAGCTGCTATTAAACTTGTAAAAGAAGGTAAAGCAGATGCAGTCGTTTCAGCCGGTAATACCGGTGCAGTTATGGCTACGGCCTTATTTGAATTAGGTCGGATTAAAGGAGTATCAAGACCAGCCATAGCCACGCTCTTTCCTTCGGTTCAGGGTAAAACTTTATTTTTAGATGTTGGTGCAAATGCAGATTGCAAGCCAAAACATCTAATGCAGTTTGCTATAATGGGAAGTATTTACTTTAAATATTTAGCCGGGATTGATAGACCAAGAGTAGCCTTACTTAGTGTTGGAGAAGAAGAAAAAAAGGGTAATGAACTTGTAATAGAGACGGCAAAACTAATAAGAAAAACAGATTTAAATTTTATTGGAAATGTTGAAGGCAGGGATATATTAGGAGATAAAGCAGATGTAATAGTTTGTGATGGATTTATCGGGAATGTTGTTTTGAAATTTGGTGAAAGTTTTATTTCAAAACTTTTCAAGATATTTAAAAAAGAACTGGAAAATTCCAGTATATTTATTTCCTTTGGAGCAATGTTAATTAGTCCAGTATTAAAGAGCATTGTTAAAAGAATGGATTATTCAGAATATGGAAGTGCCCCACTCCTTGGCATAAATGCCCCATGTTTTATCAGTCATGGTAGTTCAAATGTTAAGGCAATTAAAAATGCTATAAAAACAGCAGCAGATTTAACATCTTGTAAAGTTGTTTCTCATATTGAAGAAGAAATCTCCAAATATATGGAGGAAAATAATGGGTTATAAAAAAATAAGCGTTGGAATAAAAGGAATAGGGTCATATGTTCCTGAAAAAATCTTAACAAATTTTGATTTAGAAAAAATGATAGACACATCTGATGAATGGATAACTAGTCGAACTGGTATAAAGGAAAGAAGAATAGCAGATGAAAATACGGCTCCCTCTGATTTAGCAACTAAAGCGGCCTTAAAAGCCATGGAAGATGCAAAAATAAAACCAGAAGAAATAGATATGATTATTGTCGCCACCATTACTCCAGATATGATTTTTCCATCTACGGCTTGCTTTGTTCAAAAAAACATTAAGGCCATAAATGCAACTGCTTTTGATATTTCTGCAGCGTGTTCAGGATTTATATATGGTCTTTCTATTGCCAATCAGTTTATATCAAGCGGGGAGGTTAAAACAGTATTACTTATTGGCAGTGAAACACTATCAAAAGTTGTTGATTGGCAGGATAGGAATACATGTATACTTCTGGGCGATGGTGCCGGTGCTGCTATTTTAGGACAGGTGGAGGATGGCCAAGGCATACTTTCAACTTATACATTATCAGATGGTTCAAAAACAAACTTACTTATGGTTCCAGGCGGAGGCTCAAGAGAGCCAATAAGCATAGAGGTTATCAATAAAAGAAGTCATTATATGAAGATGGAAGGCAACGAAGTATTTAAATATGCCGTCAGGGGAATGGAGAAAAGTATTGATGGAGCATTAAAAAAAGCAAATCTAACATATAAAGATATTTCATTGTTTATTCCTCATCAAGCAAATATGAGAATTATTGAATCCCTGGCCAGAAGGATGGAATTGCCAAAAGATAAAGTTTTTATAAATTTGGAGAAATACGGTAATACTTCTTCTGCTTCTATCCCTCTAGCCTTAGATGAAGCTCTTAAAACTGGGAAAATAAAATCAAAAGATACAATTTTAATAGTATCATTTGGTTCTGGTTTAACTATGGCAGCTGGAATCATTAGATGGTGATGATATGAAAACTGCTTTTTTATTTCCAGGACAAGGTTCTCAATATGTTGGAATGGGAAAAGAGATTTATGAAAGATTTGAAAAAAGTAAGGAAATTTTTAATATAGCAAATAAGGAACTTAATTTTAAAATTTCCGATATTTGTTTTAATGGTCCTGAAGAAGTTTTAAAATCAACTGAAAATGCTCAACCCTCCATATTAACCGTTAGCATCGCCATGTTTGAAGTTGTAAAGGATGTAATTAAGCCAGATGTAGTTGCCGGTCATAGTCTGGGGGAATTTTCTGCTCTTGTGGCCAGTGAATCTATTAGTTTTTCTGATGCAATTAAAGTTGTTCGAAAGCGTGGGGAATTTATGAAATCCGCCTCTAAGGGAACTATGGCTGCGATTTTAAACCTGAGTAAAGAAAAAGTGGAAGAACTTTGTAAAGAAGGTTCAAAATCCGGATTAGTTACACCAGCGAATTTTAATTCACCTGGCCAAATTGTAATATCAGGAGAAAAATCTGGAGTAGAAAAAGTATGTGCTTTGGCGAAATCTAATGGTGGTCGAGGAATACCGCTTGTTGTCAGTGGACCTTTTCATTCTCCATTGATGAAATCCGCTTGTGATAAATTAGAAAAGGAAATAGCAAAAATAAAAGTTATTAGTCCAAATATTAATTTTATGGCAAATGTTACAGGTGATTATGTAAAAGAGGGAACGACCATAAAAGATTTACTAATAAAACAAGTAATTAGTCCAGTGTTATGGGAAGATACAATAAATAAAATGATAAATAATGGGGTTGATTTATTTATAGAAGTTGGTCCTGGTAAAGTTTTAAGTGGGCTTGTTAAAAGAATAAAAAAAGATGCAAGAGTTTTTAATATAGAGAATATTAAAACACTAGAAGAATTTGTATCTTTTTGTAAAAACTCCTCATAAAAATATGCTATTCTATATAAATACTTACAAGTATCGATTTTGTATGAGGCAAAACGAAAGGCAAAACGAAAGTTTGACAAATAGTATTATTTAATGTATAATATACATCAAAAGGAGGTATTTTTTATGAGGCGGACACAAATTTATCTGGAAGAGGACCAATGGCGTAATTTAAATATTGCCAAAGAAATTAAACATCTTACTATAGCTGAATTAATTCGGCAGTCTATTGATAAGGTATATACTAAAAAAGAAAACGCTAATTTTGAAAAGGCACTCGATAATATTACTGGCTTATGGGTTAAAAGGCAGGATATTGGTTCAACCCAAGAATATCTTCGTAGTATTCGCAAGGAGCGTAGAATAGAAAGGTTAGGTCTGTGAAGTATCTATTAGATTCTGATGTGATTATTGAAATCTTGCGAGAGAACATAAAAGTAGTAAACCTTCTCAAAAAACTTTACCTCAAAGGGAATATCCTCTGTTATTCTCCTGTTACTAAAGCTGAAATTTACCATGGGATAAGAAATGGGGAAGAAAATAAAACGGCTAACTTTTTTGCTCAATTAGAGTGTGTTTTAATTGATGAAAAAATTGGAGAAAAGGCTGGAACATACCTTAAGTTTTATCGAAAAAGCCATGGAGTGTAACTTGGCGATGCCTTAATTGCGGCAAGCAGCTTTTGTGCAAAAGCATACTTAATTACTTTTAACGAAAAACATTACCCAATGAAGGATATAAAGGTGCATCATTTAAACTATGGCAAAAATAAATGAAGCAACAGATACTGATTTAAAAGTTATTGAGGAATTAAGACAACTTGGTTGGAAGACTGGCGATACCTTACTTTACCAGCAAGAATTTACTTTAACACCGGAACAACAAAAAATATTTGAAGGAAAGAAAAGCATAAAACCCGATATTATCCTCACGGATATTAACGGAAATATTCTTGCTGTGTTTGAAAACAAATTTGAGGACGAGAAAAAAGCTCTTACCAAACTACGCACTCTTTACGCCATGATATTAAAACCGCGTTTTTTGTACGCTTGCTCTCCTGAACGAAAACTTTTTTATGATACTGAGTGGAAAGGGCTTGAAGCAGGCGAGTTCAGACAAGTTGACATCTTCATGTCGCGTGAAGAAATGCTGTTAAAAATTGAGCAAGCAAAAAAAATAAATCTTGATCGCGAAATTTTGATTGATAAAACAATAGCAGGTGGGATTAATCCGAGTTGTGGCAAAGAAATGTATTTCCAGATTGAGTGCATCAAAACGCTTTTGCAAAAGTTTAAACAAGGCAAACAAAAAATGCTGGTGCATATGGCAACCGGTCTTGGAAAAACTCGGACAATGGTTGCTTTTGTCAAAGCACTCCTTGAATACAACATGGCAAAACGAGTGCTTTTTGTGGCTGATCGTATTCTTCTCGCAGACCAATCGTTCAATGACGGCTTTTCTTTAATTAGTAAAAGATTTTCTGCTGTTCGGATTACCTCTTCTAATTATCGCCAATATAAAAATACTCAAATTCATATTGTTGTCATAGATACATTGGAAAATATTTATCAAAACATTCCAAGTACCTTTTACGATTTAATTATTGTTGATGAATGCCATCGGTCTATTAATATCAACAGGAAACTTATTTTTGATCATTTCTTATGCCCTCGTATTGGCTTAACTGCTACTCCAAGAGAAGCAATTGCTGCAAAGGGAAAAGATGTTTCAGAAGAAGATCTGGCTATATTAGATACATACAAACTTTTTGGTTGCGAAACAGGGAATCCGGACTATCAATTTAACTTGACAAGGGGAATTGACGAAAAATTTTTAGCACCATATCAAGTGCTATCTATTGAAACGGGGCTTACGAGATTGGCACGAGAAAAGGGTGTTGAGTTTAGTTATGTTTTTGACCCTGATGAAAGAAAGAAGATAGAACTTGACCAGCAGAAAAAACTGATGCTTGAACAATTAGACCGCAAGTATATTTCTGAAAATCAGTGTCTGCGAATAGCAGAGGAAATAAAAGCCAATACAGAATACGGAGAAAAAGTGATTTTGTTTGGAGCCAGTCAGCCACATTGCATTATGCTAACACAAGCGATAAATAAGGTTTTTGCCACTCCGGAGGATGAAGCCAGTCCACGCTATGCTGAAGCAATTATTTCCGATAACAATGACCTTAATGCAACCTTCAAAAAATGGTTTAAGGATGCCACCCACAAGCCGTTTATTGCTATTTCTGTAGATATTATGGGAACAGGAGTTGATATTCCTTGCGTTCGTTATATTTCCTTTGCCATGCTTACCAAATCCGTGGGCAAATATATTCAAATGCTTGGCAGGGGCACCCGTCTTGACCCAAAATCAGGTAAATTCAGTTTCAAGGTATTAGACTTTTTTGGATTATGCTCCGCTATGGAAGATAACGGCAAGGGAACACCGAAAGAAAATATACATATTGTAACCGGAGGTGGTGGTGGTCCAGAACCGGAACCAGGACCAAAGGGTGAATGGTTTATAATTGATAACCCTGATCCAGCACACCTTATTCAGCGTGTATATCTTCATGGCGATAAAATACAAGTGATTGACAATATTCCCATCGAAAAGGCACGAGAGTTGTTTGAACAAGAGTTGGAAAAGTCCGATAAGCCAGAAATTATTGAAATCAAGAACAAGGCTCAGAAAGACAAGGAGTATGAGCCAAGTGTAAATGAAGTAGAAATAATTAAGGTTTGGACAAAAAATCCGCAAGTATACCTTGATGAAGGGCAACTTCAAAAGGTATATGACTTTAATCAAGGGTCAATTTGGGACTTCTTTTTGCACGCCTTAAAGATTAAGAAAATCCCTACGCCAAAGGAACGCATTGAGCGTGGATTTGATTCATATTTGAAAACCTATAGATTTACTGATGATCAAATCCATATCCTGCAGGATATGAAAGATATTTTTGCAGAAAATATCGTTCATCAAAATCGCATTACTGCGAGGGATATATTTAATAATCCTGTATATGTGCGACTAATTGGAGCGGATTATCAGGAAATCGATCAAAAATTTGATAACCGACTATCTCAAGTTTTTGATGAGTTACAATCAACTTTTAAGGTGTAAATATGGGAAGATCAACCGTTCATTACGCAGACAACGAAACAAATAATATTTTAAAGCGATTACATAATAAACTGCGTCCAGCCGGCACCCCGGTTGAACGCGTGGAGTATATTATTGAACTTTTATTGCTTCGCACCTTTGAAGCAAAACTCAAACAGGAGGAATCTTTTGCTTCCTTACGAAAACTGTTTGAAGGCGAAAATTATCGCCTCCTTTTTTCTCATCTGCTTTCCCTTACTGGTGAGCAGGTGCTATCTGAGATTAACAAAAATATTTTTCCGTTCTATGCTACTATTCTTACTAAGGTTAGGCAGGTGATTAGTGGTAATATGCCATCTAAAATGCAGGATCAATTGGTGCTTATGGAGGAGGTATTTGCTAATTCCAACTTTACCAACAATGTTAAGGGTGGTGTTATAGCCGAAGTCATTGGGCTTGTTAATGAGATTGAAGAAAAAAGGATATTAAAAACTGACCTTTTAGGCGATGCTATTGAGTCTGCACTTTCTGAAACTGGCGGGACAAAGGATTTAGGACTGAATAGAACACCAGACCATATTCGCAAAATGATGGTGGAAATGGTTGACCCGAATTTTACTGATACTATCTTTGACCCTGCCTGCGGCACAGCCGGATTTCTCTTTGATACATATGAATATGTCATAGAGAAGGCAAGAAAAACAAGACAATTCCCGCCGGAGCATATTGCTAATCAGTTTTACCGCGTAGGAATTGGCGGTACTGAATATCAGGGACGTATCCGCAAGATGGCAGCAGTAAATATGTATATCCGTGGACTTAATCCGCAAAATATTGTCCAGGGCGACAGCTTAAAGATGTATGACCCATCAACCGATGCCGGTAGTAAAAGCGTAGTCATTGCCAATCCGCCTTTTGGCGCGGAGCGGGACCAGCCGGCTTATCCGAATATTTGGGAAGAATATTCCGGTTCTTCAGGTTCTATTGTAGAGATGTAATAGGATAGGATGGATCTTTGAAATAGAAAGTATCTGTTAAATCCTGTATAATATAAATAAAAACATATTATACGGAGGAAAATGACAGATGCTTAACAAGGATTA
>JBDRBU010000121.1:0-21327 GCA_043822305.1 Candidatus Firestoneibacteriota bacterium | reverse complement strand
AAACTTGATAGTGTTTTAGTGGTAAAGATGGGGGTTTCACTTTTTCACCTATTTTTATTAAATCCAATAAAAGTTTCATATAGATTTTATATGAGGCAACGATACCTTATTTCGTATCGATTCTTATGTGAGGCAACAAGTTCCTTTGAATTTTTCTATTTTTGGATATAAAGATAACCTCTTTTTGCTAATTCATATCTTGCCTTAGCAGAAATATCGGGAAAACTCTTAACTTTCATAAAATAAATCTCTGCTGATTCTATCATATTTGCATTTTCATAACATATGGCTACATTTAAGTAGCAATCAACTATTAATTTTTGGTCCTTCCAGCCAATCTGTTCTAAAAGGGTTACTGCATTTAAAAAATCAGATGCCCCTTCTTTAGACTTCTGAAAAACCATCTCGGGAATATTCATAGAGACAGAGCCCCTGTTAATAAATGCTGTAATTAATTCATCATTCTTTTTTGCAAATTTCACTGCTTTATCTAAATAATTATATGCTTCTTTTACATACTTAATTGCTTGTATGGTCGTTGAACTTTTTGCTTTCATAGCCACCAGAGAACCCTTGTAAGCATTAGCCGGTACATTTTCTGGATTTTCTGCGAGAAGACTATTAAAGATTTTCTCTGCTTCATCATATCTTCCAGCCCTAAAATAAACTTCTGCTACTTTTTCTTTATTGGAAGATTTTGTTTTATCCAATTCTTTTAAGGCAGATGCTTGTTCACACTCTATTTCCTTTTGAGATAATTTTTTATATTCTTCAATATTTATTAAAGATTCTTTTTTTATACAACTTTTTCCTACGACCAATGGATAAACCTTTGCATAAAGATGTTTTTCTTCATTGTATGATGAAAGAATTTCCTTCTGGTTCATTCCTTCCGGCGGAATATAATCGTACACTTTTGGAGTTAAAGAAGATTTTGCTCCTCCACCATTTCTAAGTCCAGATTTATACTTTACTGGCATGAAATTTCCCATAGAATATGAATCATAACATCCAACAAAAACATAGTGGTAAGTAAACCCCGCACCCTCTGGTGGTGCGTGGGTAAACCCCGCACCTAAAACTTTTTTTATTCTTTCATTGTTAAGCAAAATCCTGGCATAGATTGTTTTCCTTTCCGGAATAGAATAAACTCTTACTTTCTCTTCAATGGTTTTATCAAACGAAACTAATTTACCGAACTTATGGTAGCCATCAATATGAACCATAAAATCCCAGGGATGTTCTTCATCAAACCTTACAAGTTCTGACATGGGATTGAGAGTTTCAGTAGAACCTCCTTTTTTGCCATCTAAATCAATATAAACATGTATCACTGGATGAGAAAAATTATGGACTGTTTCAAAGGCACCCATATTGGCCAAAGTAAAACTTAACTGCCAAAAATCTTTATCTTCTGACCACGGAGCATTTATAACTGGCTTATAAACATTGTATCTAATAATATCCAGATATCCTTTTCCTTTGAAATCCGGATGCATTGGATATGTTAGCCCTCCTTCACCATAATCATCTCCTATTTCATCCATAAAAGATGATATTATATCTCCTCCACTAAAATTTGGATTAATTTTAAGATGAAGGACTTTATCTAATCCTCCTGTAATTAAGTTAGAAAAAATAAATGTCATGGGAATAAGAAAAGCAACAACAACTAAAGATATAGCTGTAAATAGATATCGGACACTTTTCATCATTTCACCTATTTTAGTAAAAACGAGCCCTTTAAAATCAGATTTAATAACCGATGGATAGTTCCTGTACCAAAACCAGAACAAATAACCATTCCAAATGTAAATGCACTAAAAGTTAAAAGCGCATATGGAGAAAGAATCTCATCAAAAGCAATAATTACTTTCATTAGAATCTTATTAAATAATCCATCTTTTAAGGAAATTTTGTTTAACCATTTTATCCAGAACTTTTCTTTCGGAGTTTTACATATGGCAAACTCATAATTAGCGGCGCCATTTAAACAAACTCCTATACATTCTCCACATTTTGTACAGGTAATTGAAGGCTTGCCTTTTTTTTCTTTTATAATATCCTCTGTTAATGACATAGTAGGACATTCTGAGACACATCGTAAGCATTGAGTACATTTTTCAGTATTTATTCGTAAACGATAAAAACTAAAAAAACCCATTAATGATTGAAATGCTCCAAAAGGACAAAAAGACATACATTGAAACCTCTTACGGGTTAAATAAGGAAGAACAACTACAAGCCCAAAGAATGTTAAAACAAAGATAATCATGGCAATATAAGTAGATAGATTGACAGGCTGTTCATATTCAGTAATAAGTTTAAAAGGACAAAGCCAAGTACAATACACCGGAGTTAAAGTGTATAAAGAAGCAAATACAACAAATATTAAAATAGCAAAGTTGAAAAAACGGACTTTATTATTTTTGGAATCTATTTTTAAAACAGGTTTTTTAGAAAGACGGGAAATTCCATCGTCCCATCCCCCAAAAAAACATATCCAGCTACACCATCCTCTTCCAATAACAAGTGTAGCCATTAGCCAGATGCCAAGCATTGAATAAAGAGAAGCAAAATGACCGGTAAGTCTTGCAGGAAAAATAATAATTTTAAACAGTATATATGGCAGAATAATCACTGGTATAACAATATGACAGAATGGAACTTCAGTTTTTAAAATTTCGATATAAGTTAAACCCATAGTCCTTCCCTCTTCATAAATAAGAGCAACAAAAGAAGGCACAAAAAGAATAGCAGAAGCAACAAGAAGCATCCTGCGATACTTTGATACATTTCCTGTATGAAGAATCATAAAATAAAGCCAGAGAAAAAATACAAACATAATCCATCCGGCTACTTCTTCTAATCCGGTTGTTCTAAGTACAACAAAAAAATAAATATTACATCCAATGAATGATGTAAGAATTATGCTTGTTAGTAATGAAAATCCTTTTTTCATTCTACTCCTCTAATTGTTTTAAATATTCTTTTGCCTTTTTAGCATAAATAGAGTTCGGAGATACAGAGACCGCTTTTTCAAAATGAAAAATAGATTCTTCAACTTTATCTTCTCCAAATGATACCTGTGCAAAACAAAAATGGTAAAATGCTTTTATTTCCGAACTAAAACTATCATATTTTTCTTTTAAAAATTTCAAATCCTCTCTGGCAATATTATATCGTTTAAAAGGGGAAGACAAACTTACAGCAATAGCATTATTTAATCTTAAAAACCTTAAATTAACATTAGTCGATTCAACTTTTATCGCATCATCAATCAATGTAAGTCCCTCTTCTACTTTTGTTGAAGCAGTTAGAATATCCTTCTTTTTTTCGCATAATCCACCTTCAATAGTAATCGCACTTCCATAATACCCACGGGCTAAAACATTTTTTGTTTCTTTACATTCCTTTTCAAGATATTGAATTGCCTCTTTAACATATTTCTCTGGACTTTTTATGGCTAAATTGTGATAGATAATTCCCAAATAAAGATCTTTGTCTTTATCCGTCAAATTTGTCTTAACTTCCTTTATCAAATTCTGTGCTTCTTTTTCATCAAACTCATTTTGTACCCTTTCTAAAAGAGTCTCCCCGTATACTGTGCTGATAAAAACACACACGACAAGGAATATTTTATTAAACATATTAACCTCCTAATCTGTTCGTCTTAACGAAATTTTAAAATCCTGCTGTTCCTGTGAAAATGAACCGTGTTTGGCCGCTTAGATTCGTACCATATGAAAAAGAAAAATAAGCAAACACTGGATTATCAAATAATAACCTTATGCCGGGTCCATATCCATCATAATAATTTGTAAGATATTTCTCTTCACCAATCTTTCCTATCCAACCATTATCTAAATATATAAATCCTTCTATTCGTGTATTGAAAAATGGGGGAACAAAAAATTTAGCAAGACAGAATCGCCACTCCGTATTAATTAACAAGAATCTATCTACCAATAAATCTAAAGCATTATACCCACCTCTAATAGAGATGTCCTGGGTATCGTAAAGATTAAACTTTTCCATATAAGGTAAAGTTTCGTTTGCTCCTCCTGTAGAAACCTGAAGATTGACAGAATGTTCTTCTGAAAATTTCATCTTGGCTGCTCCTCTAACTATGTATGAAATCTTACTCTCACTTTCTTTTAATGGAAGAATGAAATTAACCCTTCCGTTTATATTAAACTCAAATTGCGCCAAAGAAGTTTCCTCATATGATTTAAAAGAAAAATTTGGACTTATAACAATATCGTTTCTTTCTAATCCTCCAAGAAATTCCGGAGTAATATTAGAACTAATCTCTAAAATCTTCATACATTTTAAAAAGAAATCAAGACCTAAAAATATATCTGAATGAATAAAATATCCACTTAAAAAAGATGCTTTAAATAACTGATAGTTCGCCACAGGGGAATCAAAAATATTAAAACAATGTGCTTTTGCCCCCATAAGAAAATGACTTTCTAAAAATGATTCATCTATGAATTCTATACCAGTTGGGTTTGTACCCAGAAAAACTTTAAAAGATTTTCTTTTCCCATCAAGATTATCCATCCCGAACATTCCATATATCTTCCCTCCACCAAAACGGTAAAGAAATCCTTCTTTTGTTTTTATCAAAATTGTGCGGTAATCTAATTTTTCCCTGGGTGGTATTATAACTACATTCACCTTATAGAAGAAACCAGAGTTTATAAGTCTATTTTTCGCAGTTTTTACTTCTTTTTCTAATTCTAATAAAGATATTTTTTGACCGGGAAAAATATTTAAAAATGAAATTATAGTAAAAGGAGATGTAATATCTTCTTCTCCTTTTTCTGGAATTTTATCTTTTTCATCCCACACATATTCTTTCTCTTCAATTATTAGTTTTATTTTACTAATAGAAATAACATCCAAAGAAGTATCTCCATTTACTTTTATCACTAATAAAAAAACAAGAGAAAAAAGAATAAATATGTTCTTCATTTGATTTTGCCTTTTTCGGTTATAAGTATATTAATTCTTTCGTCTTGTATATCTACCGGGATTTCTTTTATAATTTGACACTTAAAACATAAGCCGATTCTGGGAATATTAGAAGGCATATTCTTTAAGAATTTATCATAATACCCTCCACCATATCCTAAACGATTGCCTTTCAAATCAAAAGCAACACCTGGAACTATAATTAGATCTAATAAATTAGCATCACAAACTCTTTGAAACTTAATTTTTGGCTCTAATATTCTATATGTTGATACCTCTAATTCTTTATCGAAATCTTTTATTTCGGATATTATAAGTTTTTTTTCTTCTAATTTAGTGATTGGAACAAATATCCTTTTGCCTTTTTGTAAAGATTCTTTTATCATATCGTAAGTTACAACTTCACTTCTAAATGAAACATAAAACATAATATTTTTTGCAAGTTTAAATTCATTAGTTGCAAACAATCTTTTTTTTATTATTGCACTGTTTTTTATTATTTCTTTTTGCGAAAGCAAATTCCTTTTTTTCTCGATTTCATTGCGTAATTTTGATTTTAGAAGTGAAATTTGATTAGGCATTTTGACTCTTTATCGAACGTTTATATTCAACTATTTTATTAGTAATTTCATCTAAAGAATCTTTTACCAGGAGTTTATTTCCTGTTGTTAGAGAAATGACTGTATCGGAATGTCGTTCAATTGTCTCTATTAGATCAAGATTAACTAATATTTCTTCACCGGTTATCTTCTTTAACTTTATCATAATTACTCCCATTTAAGAGCATCTTTTTTCCACACATAAACAAGTCCTATAATTAAAACTCCCAGAAATACAATCATTTCAAAAAATGCAAGAAGTCCTGTTTCTTTAAAAACTATAGCCCAAGGGTATAAAAATATAACCTCAACATCAAATATAACAAAAACAAGTGCAAACAGGTAATATCTCATATTAAACTGAATCCAGGCAGTTCCTATAGGCTCTTCTCCACATTCATATGTGCTTGACTTTTTATTAGATGGATTTGAATCTCTTACTAAAAATGAAAATGCTAGTCCACCTATCGTGAAACCCAAGGCTAATATTAAAAAAATAAACACAGAAAGATATTCGTTTATCATTGACTTTCCTTAATGTAAAATTATAATATTGGTCATGGTTAATTGCGAAGCAATTAGACCTGACTTTCCTTAATGTAAAATTATAATATTGGTCATGGTTAATTGCGAAGCAATTAGACCTTCAATCCAGACAATTCTAATATTTTTGGAACTTTATCATCCCAGCCAAGTGGCATTAAATGAATTCCCTGACAAAGAGGTTTTAGATCTTTTATTAACTTAGCCGCAATTTCAATACCTACCTGTCCAGACTTTGTTTTTTCTTTATCTTTTCTTAATTCCTCTATAAGATTGTCCGGCACATAAATACCAGCAACATTTTCATTCATATATTTAGCCATTCCAACTGATTTTAAAATAACAATACCAGCGTATATCGGAACTCCAAAATCTTTTACCCTTTTCATAAACTTATCAAACTTATCTACCTCATAAACTGCTTGTGTTTGAAAAAATTCTATCCCTGCTTTTATTTTTTTCTCCATTTTAAAAAGCTGTGGCTCTAATGGCTCTGCACAAGGAGAAATAACTGCACCTTTACAAAACTTTGGTGGCTCTCCATCAAGTTTATTTCCAGCTAAATCAAAACCTTCTTCAAGTTTCTTTACAGCATATGTTAATGATACTGAATCTAAATCAAATACAGGCTTTGCATCCTTATGGTCACCTAATTTTACATGGTCACCGGTTAAAAGCAATAAGTTCTCTATGCCGAATAAAGCCGCACTTAAAATATCAGATTGTAACGCCAATCTATTTCTATCTCTACAGGTAATCTGAAAAACTGGCTCAAGTCCTTTGTCTTTCAGGACCTTACAAACAGCTAATGAACCAAGTCGCATAACTGATGACTGATTATCCGTAACATTTATGGCCGCTACTTTACCTCTTAAAATTTCTGCTTCATGCAGCATTTTATCTATTTGAAAACCTTTTGGCGGTCCTACTTCTGAAGTTACTACAAATTTACCGTTCTTGGTCAAATCAGCTAATCTCACTTTTACCTCCGTTAATTATGACTTTCCTTAATGTAAAATTATAATATTGGTCATGGTTAATTGCGAAGCAATTAGACCTGACTTTCCTTAATGTAAAATTATAATATTGGTCATGGTTAATTGCGAAGCAATTAGACCTGACTTTCCTTAATGTAAATAATAATATTAGGAATAGTTGTTCGCCAAAGCGAACAGACTATGTTAATTTCGAATAATTTCTTAATCTAATTTTTTCTGTTATCTTAATCTTTTCATTCAGATTCTTACTTTTATCAAGTATCCTCTGCCAACCACATTCCATATCCTTGCTTACTTCACATTTTCCATTTTTTGCCCCACCACACGGTCCATTAAGTAAACCTTTTGAGCAAGCCGTTATTGGACAAATCCCAAGCGTGTAGCCCAACATACACTCACTACACTGTTCACAGTCATACTCTAAAGGAGTAATACCAGAAAAACCTGGTAAATAAAAAGTATCACTTCCAGAAATTATGATTTTTTCAGGAAGTAAAGAAGCAACTGTTTGTATTCCAACTCCACAGGAAAAAACAAGAATTGTATTTACCTCGTTTATTTTATCTTTATATATTTCAAATCTTTTTCTTGTCCAATCTTCATTACATATATAGTCAAATATTAACTCATCAGATATAACCAACCCGCCCTTCTTCAACTCTGATTTAAGTTCTTCCATCTCTTTTATCGGGAAATACACCTCACGGCATCCCGAACAACTTATTAATAGCACCTTTTCTTTTATATATGGAATAATTTCTTCTTTATTTTTAAGTTGAGTTATAAGCATATTATTTCTCCCTTAATTGCATCAAACAAAGTTTTTTGTTCTTCCGATAAATCAGTTTTTCCATTCCTTTTTATATAACTAAGTTTATTGTTTAACCTTTTGATAATAATATTATAATAATCCTCAGATATTTCCATTGTTATATAATCCCGTTTTAATCTTTTTGCAACTTCCGCTGTTGTTCCTGTTCCCCCAAATGGGTCTAACACTAAATCCCCTTCATTAGAACTTGCCTTTATTATTAACTCTAATAAATCTTCGGGCATTTGACATGGATGGTTTATTATACGCTCTTTAAATGTTCCACAAACCCTGGAAAACTTCCAAACATCGTCTGGTAGTTTGCCAATAGGATTTGCTCGTCTATCTCTATAAACAAGTTGCCTCGCAGAAGGAATTCTAATATTCTTATCATTAAATGTAAATCTGCTCTTATCTTTGGTAAAATATAAAATGTGTGTATGTGATCGATTAAACTTCTTTCTTTGACTTTGCCCAAAAGTATAATACCAAATAATCCAGTTTCTAAAATGAAATCCTGCTTTTTTTAATATTAAGTTAATTTCTGCTGCAAACTCATCACCTATAGCAATATAAATCGTCCCATCATCTTTCAGCAGTCTATAAATTTCTTTTATCCACTTTTCTGACCAGTTATAATACTTATCATATGGTATGTTGTCTTTATACTCATCATACTTAATACCAATATTAAATGGAGGATCAGCAAATATCAAATCTATAGTTTTAGCAGGTAACTTTTTCATTGTTTCTATGCAATCACCTAAAAATACTTTATTAATTTCCATAATTATATTCCTATTTCAAATAATTGACATGGCTTTATCTTAAATTGTAGTTTTGTAGGGTCTGGAGTCCCACCTTTCCTTTGCATAGTAATTCTACCAATGTAAAGACTCCCTTTTGGTGACATTATTACATTACCATTACCAAAGAAATTCATAACTGCATTTATATCTTTAAGCACCCAACTTGTTGTATCATCTTTTCTATTATATTTTGTAACTAACATCCAATTAGCAGAAAGTCCTCCTCTTCCTTTTAGGATATCACTGATAACTATTATTTTATTGTTATTAAAGAACTTTATAATTTTGTTTTGCACACTTTCAGGCATTTCATCAAAGAAGATTCTTCTCTTGTCCTTTAATTTAATCTTCCCTATTATATTACTAAACCGTTTTGGATTACTTTCTCCGGTAAATAATCTTAACCAGCAAAATATTTCGTCATCAAAACCCCACATTTTTTGATAAATATCTACTGTTCTTTTATCTACCTGGTTATAATCGGCATCAGAGTTGGCTTTTTTAAGCGATAGATTTTCTATTTTCAATATCTTGCTAATAACAATAACTATTCTTAATTGAGCATCTGCTTTTTTAAACCGAATAAATTTATCATATTGCTCTTCGTTAACTCCAAATTTATTTATCTCGCTTTTTTTGATTCTCGTAGGAACCTGAATGGCTTTTACAGAATCAACCTTGTTTAAGTCATATCCCATAATGTCAAACCACATTTGTACTTCATTATCTTTTTCCCAATTATTAAACTTTTTGCAAATACTTCTTTCATTAGCAAATCCACCTTTAGCCGTTGCAGAACCTAACTTTGTTCTATTCATACCACTTATTTTTTCTTCTCCCTGATAATTTTTTTTGCTTTTTTTATTATTTCCATTATAGATGACTTACAAGAACATATATTTTCACAACACCCACATTCAATACAATTTAGTACACCGTGTTTTTCCATCTCAGTGAAATTATTCTCTTTTGCTAATAACACATAATAAGAAGGCTTTAATTCCATTGGACAAACATCTACACATCTTCCACATTTTATACAAGAAGTTTCCACATCAGTAATATCCGATTTTTTAACTATAACCATACCTGTTGTTCCTTTAATAATTGGAACATTATAATCAAACTGAGAAATACCCATTATAGGACCGCCCATTTTTAATAATAATTCATCTTTCATTTTTATATCACAATACTTTATTATATCTGTTAATGGTGTTCCAATTAGTATTTCATAATTTCCTGGTTTACCTACATTTTCACCAGCAACTGTTACAATTCTTTTTACTAAAGGCATACCATTATAGACAGCATCCCATATGGCATAAACAGTGCTTACATTATTAACTACAACACCAACATCAAAAGGAAGTCCTCCTAATGGCACCTCTCGATTAAGAACTCTTTTAATAAGCATTCTTTCAGCACCTTCAGGATATTTTGTTTTAACACTTACTACTTTAATATTGGATTCGTTAGAGACCAACTCGCTTAATTTAGATATTGCTTCTGGTTTATTATCTTCAATGGCTATAATTCCATCTTTTGCCTCTACCGATCTCATTATAAGTTTTAACCCGGATATTATTTCTTTTGAGTACTCAATCATTATCCTGTAATCAGAATTAAGAAATGGTTCACATTCGCATCCATTTATAATAATAGTATCTATTGGCTTAGGAGATTTCAGTTTAACATATGTTGGAAATTGAGCACCACCCAGACCGACAATACCCTTATCTTTAATAATTTCAATAATTTTTTCTTTTGATAAACTTTCAATAGTTCCAGATGGCTTTATTGAATCATCATATGTTCTTTTTTTATCAGATTCAATAACGATAGAAGTTACCGGGATAGGAAGTAAGGGATGTTTTCTTAACTCAATGGCAATTACTTTCCCACTTATACTTGAATGAACTGGTGATGATACAAATGCTTTTGAATCTCCAATCTTCTGCCCAACTTTAACCATATCTCCTGTTTGGACAAGTGGCTCACAAACTGCACCAGTATGCTGTAAAAGCGGGATAATAAATGTATTAACTTCGGGGAATTTTTCTATTGAGTTAGCCCTGGTTAATTCCTTTTTTTCTTCTGGATAAAGTCCACCATAAAATCCTTCGTATCTTTTTTCTCTTATTTTATCTAGATATGATTTAATAAAATTAAAATCACCTTTTGAATAGTCTCTTAACTGTGGTTTTTTATCTACAATCTCTTTTGTTCTATTCTGAACCGATAATCTTTTATATATATTTTCCCAGGCACATTCTTTATTTTTGTCTATCTCGCATTTACCATTTTTTGCTCCTCCACAAGGTCCATTAACTAAACTTTTTGAACAATGAACTACAGGGCAGATACCAGAAGTTAGAGTTAGAAAGCAATTCCCACACGCATTACATTTTTCAGCTGAAAGTGTAATCCCATGATAACCACCTTGATCTAATGAATCAGTAACACCATATACTGACTTACTTAATATGTCAGCCACTGTTTGAATCCCCAAGCCACATGAAATTACAGCAACTACATCTGATTTTGATATATCATTATTTACTTTTTCTATTTCTTTCTTGGTTAAATATTTGTTACACAGGAAATCCAAAGGCAGACATCTAACTATATTTTTTCCAGATTCTTTTAAAATATTTGTTAATTCTTCACATTCTGGTTCTATTTCCGGGGTAAATTCTTTAAAACATTTATTACAAGAAATAATAAAGATATTATTTTTAGAAGATAGAATATCTAAAATTTCTTCTTTTGGTTTTAATTTATATTTAGTATAATCAAGTTTTTGCATTGACTTTCCTTAGTGTAAAATATAATATTGGTCATGGTTAATTGCGAAGCAATTAGACCTATTTCAATATTTTTTGTATTCTGAAATTTCTTTAAATCTTACTTTTGGTTCTTGACCATATTCTATCACTACATCCCTACCTTCATTTAATATAGACAACCTACCCGCTTCCATTACGAGTTCATTATAAAAACTATTTGCCGGTGTGGCTATGATTCCTTCTTTATCAATTTCTTTTATGATTTTTTTTCTTTTTTCAAGAGCAGTTGCTTCATTTACCTTTAAAGTCGAATGAACAATAGCTTCTATTGAGCGATAACCATAACCGACAGGAACTAATCCAATACCTCCTTTAGACACATATTGAAAATAATCTGGGCTTGGTTCATTATAAAATGTATCACCCGGGTCAGTCCCTTTTGTTAAAAAAGAATGCTTTACTCCTCTAAACTGGTCAGAATGAGATATTACTCCACCATCGTCTTTCCCTTGTGTAAATAAAACCATTCCTTGACTGTTACCACCCGGACTTTTGTCTGGATAACTTAACGAGTTTTGAACATTTAAACAAGCACCATTATTCCAGATTACTTTACCATCGGTCCATAAGAATCCTTCATAACCATTAGGATATTTATCAACTATCCCATAAACTGAAACTTGAGTAGGAAGTAATCCGGTTATAAATGCTACCAGGTCAATATAATGACAGGCAACATATGAAAATACATCAGAATTTTTTACAGTACACCAGTTTTGAAAATTAGAATGTCTGTAATACCATTTTTCCATCAAATGTGCCTGCCCTAATTTAAATTCCCCAAAATCACCACTGCGGTATCGACGTCTGGCCATAAGACTTCTATCATCAAATCTCTTGTGATATTCAATTCCTACAAATAAACCTTTCTTATAAGCTAAATTCTCAATCTCTTTTGATTCTTTATAATTTAAGACAAGTGGTTTTACACTCATAATATTCTGGTCATTTGATAATGCTTCTTTGATTACCTTGTAATGAAGGTTGTCTGGTGTAGCCACAACAACAAGATTTTTAGGTTTCATTTTTTTTATAACTTCTTTATAAAGGTCTGGAAAATTTTTATTTATATCAATTTTTTTATAATCAGGGCAAGGAGTAAATGATTGATTCGGAAATGCGTCTTTTAATGTTTTATTCTCAGCCAGGGATTTAAGAAAGCCACCATTTAAGGCCACTATATTTATATCTTTAATTAGTCCCAATTTTTTAAGTTGATAAATAGAAGGAAGTATCTGAACAGCCGTTATCATTCCTCCACCAACTATAGTTATGTCTAATTTATTGCTTTCCATATTAAAACCTCCCCATGCCCTTATTTTATCATTTTTTATCAAACTTGTCCAATAATTCATCGATCTTGTCAAAATAAATTTCTCTTGATTTTGAGCCAGTACTTGGACTTATTAAACCTTTTGTTTCCATAATGCTTATTAGATTTGATGCATTTCCTCCACTGATATGCAATGCCCCTTGAATCAATGTAGCCGATGCCCTTTTTCTTTCTTTTATAAGTATTAATGCTTTCTTAAATAATTCATCCATTTCTTCTGTATCGCTAAGGCTAATATTCTCTTTCTCGTCAGGACCATAATAAATTGGTTTTCCCTGTCCATTCCAAAAATTAATAATTTTTTTAACCTCTGATTCACACACATATGCACCTTGGGCTCTAACTGGTTTTGGAAAACCGGCTAAATACATTAACATATCTCCCTTACCAAGTAAATCTTCTGCTCCTCCCGTATCAAGTATAACCCTTGAGTCTACTTTGGAAAAAACCTGTAACGCAATTCTTGAAGGAAAATTTGCTTTTATAACTCCGGTTATAATATCAACAGATGGTCTTTGTGTAGCAAAAATCAGATGAATTCCAACTCCCCTGGCCATCTGGGCCAGTCTGGTTATAGCCTCCTCTATTTCTCTGGCTGAGACCAACATTAAGTCTGCTAATTCATCTATGACCACAACTATATATGGTAATTTTTCTTTGGCCACCTTATTATAAGAAATTATATCTCGCGCATTAACCTGAGATAATTTGTTGTACCTATCCTGCATATCTTTATTAAGTAGTTTCAAAGCATCTGTAGCTTTTTTAGCATCATTTATCACTGGAGAATATAAATGAGGTAAATCTTTATACAAAGATAATTCAACTCTTTTAGGGTCGATTAATAAAAGTTTTAATTCATATGGGGTAAACTTATAAAGCAAACTAATTATTATTGTACTTAAACATACACTTTTCCCTGAACCTGTTGCCCCGGCCACAAGCAAATGCGGCATCTCGGCTAAATCATAAACCAGGACTTCGCCATCTACACTTTTACCTACTGAAACAGGGAGAACCCCTTTAAAATTTGCAAACCTATCTGATTGAATTACTTCTTTTAAAGTAACTAGACTATATTTTTTGTTAGGAATTTCAATACCCACGGCAGATTCGCCTGGAATAGGAGCAATGATCCTGATATGCGTTGCTTTAAGTACGAGGGCTAAGTCATTTGATAAACTAACTATTTTATTTATTTTTGTTCCGGGTGCTGGTTTAATTTCGTATCTCGTAACGACAGGACCTTTAACTGTTCTTGAAATTTCTACATCAATACCAAAATTTTTCAAAGTCTTTTTAATTGTTTCTTCATTTGCCCTTAAATCTTCCTTAAAAGAAACAGTAGTCGGTATATTATTTAAAAGATCCATTAGAGGTAACTCATACTTTACCCATGCACCAGAAGATGCGGGGCTAACTAATGGTGTCCCCAAAGAAGGTTTTTCTTCTTTAATCTCTTTTTTTATATCTTTCTTTTGCAACTTCCTTGGCTTAATCTCTTCCTTATGTTCATCTTTTTTCTGTATTTTGTCTTCAATCTTCACCGGCTTATTAAATTTTTGTTTAAGAATCTGGATAATATTACTTAAAAGATTTTTGAAAATTTCTTCGAATTCTAAAAAATAAATAGAGAGAACAAAAGTTATAACACAAAATATATATCCTCCTAATCTACTTGTTGTTTTAATAACTCCCAAACCAATTAAAAATCCAAGCATATTGCTTTCAGAGTTCGATAACCCAAGCAAATAAAACAGCAAACATAAAGCAATAATAAACAAAGAACTACCAATTATCTTAAAATGTGGTTTTTCAAATTTCTTATCTACAAATGTAAAATAACCAATTACACCAAATATAAATGGAAAAAGATAAGAAGATAAACCAAATAAATAAAGAAAAACCGATTGCACATACTTGCCTATTAATCCAAGGTAATTACCACCTGAAAAAGACAATAATGAAATCATTAAAAAAATACTCAAGACAAACCACAATATCCCTATTAACTCATGTTTTTTACTCATTTAATTTACACAAATCTCCCTTACCTGCTTTACCTGAAACTATATTGGCCATAGAACCATCTTCGCCAAAGAAATCTATAATTTGAATCACACCGCACTTTTCCTCAACCCTTCCAATCACTAATCCTGTTGTCGGACTTGTAATCTCTCTGCCTAATTTATAAACTGTTAGATTCATACCCGTTTGAAGTCCGGACTCTTTACCCGCATCTAAGTACAACTTTTCACTTTCCAGATCAGCCACCCTGCAGGTAAAAGGAGTTTTATTAATTTGATATATTATATTTTCTATAACTTTAACTATTGACGCTCTTAAAGCATCTCCTTCTATTCTTTCATCATACCCACTTGAAGAACCCATTCCCAGAAATGTTCCTGTTGACTTTTCTGCTTTCCCACTTCCCGAATCCACATATAAAACCCTACCATTTGTAGCATCTATTATCCTGATATCAACCGTTGCTTCTGCAATCTGCCTTTTGCTCTGGGCAATTAAAGCATGTGATGACTCGGTATTTACACCAAACTGAGATACACAGCCAGTAATTAAAGCATTTAATCCTAAAATTCTACCAACAGATACAGCAGTATTTGAGTCAATTATACCTGTTTGCCCTAATTTTTGTTCTTCTAACAATTTATTTATTTTTTCCCTTTCAATTAGAATAAATTTTCCTGATTTCCCTACTTCGGTCATTAAAATTGATGAAGCAGTTGTGCCAAGTCTTTTTGCATAACCTTCTTTAGTTTCAAAATCAATAACAGCAATTCTTCTTTTAGGTCCTGTATATTTACTTTCAACTTTCTCGGTCTGCTTAACGGACATAACATCTTCTTTTGTCACCCTCGTCGCCGTGCCACATCCACCAATTAGAAAACCTGCAATTCCTATTATTACAATTTTTCTTACCATAATTTTACCTCCCTTATAGGTAGTCGCAGGCTTTAGCCTGCGGGTTATAATCGCAACCTAAAAGTTGCGATTATCATTAATAATAATATGGAGAAGGCATATTATTTGCCATTTTCTCAACAAGTTTATCAGTAATTATCTCTAATCCGGATTTTACTGTATCGGCTACAACATTCCCTAATAAATCGCCGAAAAAATTCCCTTCTTCTTTATCTTTCTTGCCTTTTTTATTCTTTTTTTCTCCCAGAGGATCTTTTTGTGATAGACAATGTTCTTTTTCCCAGATTACTTTTTCTGTTTCAACATTTACCATTTTAAAATGTACTTTTACTTCTCTTTTATACACTAATCCAAAAGGAATAACCTCAAAAGAAGTCCCTTGAAAAAACTGTACAACTTCACCATAAATCAAAATATTAACTCCTAATTTTCTGGCTAATTCTTTATCATCAACAATTCTAAGTTGACCACCATCAGTAACTCCAAAATCTTCTTTTAAAACTTTGTCTATTATCTCTAAATCTAAAGTTATATATCCATTACGAGCAATGGCTTTATTAAATGCCTCCCTGACTACAGGGGGACCATTCACATCATTACTAAGATTTTCCATAGGAAGCACCGCAACTTGCAAAGGTGGTTTCCTTGGCGGAGGTGGTACCCATTTCATAGTACAACCGCCAAGAAATACTCCTATGACTAAAAGAATTATTACTTCTTCCCAAACTGCTTTAAATTTTTGTAATATGTTAGCCATTTTGTAGTCAAGGGTCTTTAGACCCTGTATCTTTCTATATTATAAAGTATAATAATTTCTTTGTAAAGAAAAATATCAAAATCTGCTGATACATATTTGTTTCTTGAATATATGGTCACACATGCCCCGCCTACAAGCGTAGTATCTATATCCTCTTTCCTTAGTTCTTCAGATATAAGTCCGGCCAGCTCCTTTGCTTTTATATTTTTAAAATCTATCTTCACAGGGGTTTCCCTGCTCTTCTTGGTCTTGTTCTTTTCTTATAATATCTTTCTATATCTTTTTCGGGCAAACTTTCATATGCCTTTTTAAGTAAAGATTTCAATTCCGATAAAAAAGCGAATCTTGGATTAAATTCATAAACCCTTATTTTCCCTTTTAAAAAACTCACAAGCACAGAGCCATTTTCCAATCTTCTTAACTGCTGTCTTACCCCATTAACTGGAGCATTAAAGCAATAAGATATCTCTCTGATATACCCTCTTTCATAAATCAGAATATAAAGAAGCACTTTTTCTGCAACTCTGTTTCCTAATATTGCTTCAAGCATTTTTCCCTCCATGTACATATTTTATGTTTATATGTACATACTTATTGTATATAAGCATTTTATCATTTATAATAATGTTTGTCAACAAGTAGGGGAAAATTTGCTTTTATCATTCCTGCTACTCCATAACACACATCAATATTAATAAAATTCTTTTCTTCAGTCAATAAACAATTAGTCGCTGTCCATAATTGCCGGAAATAGATCCTTCGATTTACTCAGTATGACATCAGATACTTCCCAATACCCGCCTTTATCAGAACCAACATGTTTTAAAATCTTTTTGTCTTTCAATTTGGCTATATTATTCTCTATCGCTGTTGTGCTGAATATAAAGATACACCGGAACAAAAGAAATTAAGAGAATAAATACTGTTAATATTATTGTTTTATATTTTTTCATTTCCGCCATATCTCTAAATCAGATTATTTCAACAGCCTGAATATTAGGAAGAATTCCCACAAACTTCACAGGATGGGTCTTTTCCAACAGATACCTTTTGAAAATCATTAGTTAAACCATCCCATATTAATAGTTCGTTCTTTAGATTTTCACCTTTGCCTGTCAAATACTTTATAACTTCTAATGCCTGTAATACGCCTACTAATCCTGGTGTAACCTCTACCACAGGGAAAGTTTCTTTATGTGGAATTTCTTCAAATAAGCAGCCATTATTAGAGAATTAATTACTTGTGCACCAATTCCCGTTTTACACGTTCCGCGATAAAACTCTTCATTAAGGACTGGTAGGGAATATCTCTCCTGTTTGCAATCATTTTGAGATCCTCAAGCAATATCCTTGGCATTCTTAATGAAATACTCAAATAAGTTGGCTTGAGGTTTGGAAATACTGTCTTTTTTGCCTTGCTCCAATCCAGAGTAACCGTAGAATCATTTACCGCCCAATATTCTCTTTCTTTATCTTCCTTTGTTCTATACTTTTTAATTTTAGTGTTTTTCATAAGATACCCTCTCTTTTTTGCTCATATTTCTTGCTGAAATAATTCTTATTAGTTCGCCTCTTAATGTAAAAACAAGGAACAGCATTCTTTTATCGTTTGTTTTACCAAGACAATAATATCTTTTCTCTTTTGTAGAGTACTTTGCATCATCAAGAACTATCAACGGTTGATTAAAAAACACCTGCTCACACTCCATATCTGACACCTTGTGTTTCTGCCAGTTTTTAAACATATTTCCTTTATCCCACTCAAAGCCGTTGATATCGGAAACAATTCTAATATTATCCATAATGTTAGTATACTATAACAATATACATATGTCAAGATTAATCTGCTTGTGTCATTGCAAGCCCTGTACCGTAATGATGCAGGGCGTGGCAATCTCATCCCTTCAAAATACTTCGATGGCATTACATTTCAAACAAAAGATAGCATTGCTTCCGCAATTTGACAAATCGCAATGACAGTATTCAATAAGGATTTACATTTTTCCCCTGCTTTTATCATTCCTGCTACTCATAACACACAACAATATTAATAAAATTCTTTTCTTCAGTCAATAAATAATTAGTTGCTGTCATTAATTACCATCTTTTTGAATATCGTTTGTGAAATCGTGAAACCATATTTCAGATGGTATAGAAGTATCGGCATACCATATTTGATCTATATCTGTTGGCAGATTATTACCAAAGGCAGTTTGCAGGTATTTAATCATTTTATCTTCGTTCATAAGAGCCATATCACTTGACTCAACAAGAAGTATTGTTGTCTTGCCTTTTTTCTTGTAAGGGGCTAACTTTTTTACCTTCCGCTCAAGTTGTTTCTGACGATATATAGAAGATTTATCCTCAGATTCACTACGACGAAATTTTAGACCTGCTGGTCGGTCGCTGGCTTTTCCAACACTGAAATTGAATGGAATCCCTACGGCATTACTTATTTTATGTCTGCCATCAGACAAATTTTTGGAATCATTAAGTATCCATGTTCTGAAACCCTCTTTAATATTTTTAAAATCAAGACCCTTGCGAATGCCCTCATAAGGAATAGTGATTCGCAATCTATATTCAAAAAGGGATATTTCCTTTTCGAGTTTTCCAACTGCCTCCATAAACAAAGATGAATCTGAACGTTGATCTTCAATTGTATCTATACTTGTGTGCTCAATGGCAAACCGACCAGCAATTGCATCTATATCGGGGAAATTTCGATTTTCTTCGTCCGGCCAACAATCCACTTTGAGGTTTGGATAACCATTGTTTTGAAGATGCTCAACAAACTTATTAATAACTTCTTTATCTTTCATATTATCATCTCATTTATAACATCAAACACTCCCGGCTTTGGAAAGGCGAGATTGGACGAGTTCGCAGACTGACCAATAAACTTCGTTGCGTTCATCCTTTGTTAAACCAATAATATCAAATATTATGTCGTCAAGTTCTTTGCGATCTGGTTTAGGCTTTGGAATTTGATCTCGAATATTTTTTTCAGGGTCAATTCCACATTCTTCAAAAATGGGTTTTATTTCTCTATATGCTAAGTTTTTATATATTAAGTCAAATTTATTAATTTGCTTAAAAGATATTGTTTGTGGATTTACTAATGATATATTCATTAATTCCGGGCCATAAATTGTCAGTAGTCCTCCACCTAAATTTCTTCTACCTATTAACTCTATTAGAAACAAGCTGCAAGTACTGTTTAAACTTAAAACCACTTCTTTTTTACTATATTTTGAGTTAAGTTTAATAACAAAAAATGTATCACCTATAAGAAAGTCACCACCTTCTATAAAATAAAGTTTTTCACCCAGAAATCTATTTGAAATCAAATCAGGAATAAGATATGTCTTATTCTCTTTTGTCGTTTTCTTTATAGATTTTGGCAGCTTTCTTGTATTTACCTTTATGGTACTAATATCCTTAACAGATGACAAATACGGATAATTACCATTTATTAAATAATTTTCATCAATTTCTACTATTTTATCAAATGATTGAAGATTATTTCTCTGTGTTTTATCTGCAATATCGCCCAACCTGACAAGTTTTCCTTTTCCTTTTTCCAGTATCTTAAAATATATTTCCGGCGCTCTTAAATAAATACCGCCCCATTTGTTGCCAACATAAGTGTTAAAGCCATTCACTGTTTTATGTTCTTCGTCCTTATCATATTCGGTGCCTTCTTCAAGCAATTGTTTATTCGTTTTGCAAACAACTTTAAAATCTTCCGTAATATTTCTTTCTTCTTTGACTTGCTCTATTGCCAACAGGTTTTCTGTAAAAATAGATTGTTCAAACGGTTTCTTAAATGCAACGAATTTCGTTATTGAATCATCTGATACTTTTTTTGCGGGAGCATCTATTACAGAAATTATAGTGTTTATATCCGCTTCTGCAAAACTTCTTTTTACAAGATTGTCTATTATTAGCCGAATATGAGCATGATTTATAAAAAATTTCTGCAACCATGCGCCATAACCCACATCTAACCAGGAGTTTGAACATACAAAAGTATGAATTCCTTTTTCATTAAGCAATCTCAAGGATCTTAAACCACATGGTAATTAGTAAGTATATAACCATCTTCTGTTATTATCATTCCTGTTCCTAAACCTTGTCTTTTATATATTCTTTCTTTCGGCTTTCTTTTTAAAAATGGACTCTCATCTTCATCAAAAAATCTGTTAAAAAAATCTTCAAAATCATAACCAAAGTATTTGTATTTTAATACCTGCTCTGTGCTTACATTAACTACCGCCGGACCAACTTTATTCGAGATTTCCACAAAAGAACTTTGTAAGGAAAGTGCTTCTTGAGAAGGAGTAATCTTCTCCTCGCCCATAACTTGTAATCTTTTAATAGAAATATTAACACCCAGCGTGATAAATATACCTATTAAAACTCCAGGTATAACCACAAAAAGTATAAATCTTTTTTGCTTCCTCATATATTCTCCTAAAAGGGGACAGACCTATGCAGTAAAAATGTAAGTATTCAGTGAGAGCCCTCTATTTTTTAATTCCCCCTTAATAAAGGGGGTTAGGGGGTTGTTTAATTACAAGTTTCAGTTTGCTAAATAATATTTTATGGTTAAGTCCTCTTACACGAAATTTCAATTTTGGATTATAATAAACATTCATAACAACAACCCCCTTGATCCCCCTTAACAAAGGGGGAATACAAT
>JBDRBU010000120.1:0-17762 GCA_043822305.1 Candidatus Firestoneibacteriota bacterium | reverse complement strand
CTTAACGAAAGAAGAAGGCGGGAGACATACGCCATTTTTCAATGGCTACCGGCCGCAGTTTTACTTCAGGACAACAGATGTCACCGGGAGTATAAAATTGCCGGAAGGGATAGAGATGATTATGCCGGGAGATAATGTAGTCATGGAAGTGGAGTTAATAAATGTGATAGCCATGGAGAAGGAGTTAAGATTTGCGGTAAGAGAAGGCGGACATACAGTAGGTGCGGGAGTAGTTAGCGAGATAATAGAGTAAAGAGGGAGATAAAAGATGGCAGAGCAAAGGATTAGAATAAAGATGAAATCATATGACCACAGGTTGCTTGATAAGTCTGTAAAAGATGTAGTAGGTGTAGTAAAAAGGACAGGAGCAAGAATTGTTGGTCCGATTCCATTACCTACTAAAACATCCAGATACACTGTTTTAAGGTCGCCGCATGTGGATAAGAAATCCAGAGAACAGTTTGAAATAAGAGTGCATAAGAGACTTTTGGATATATTAGAGCCAACACCAAAAACAGTTGAGATGTTAGAGAAGTTAGATTTACCAGCAGGAATTGATGTTGAAATAAAACTTTAATAAATAGGGACAGATACCTATTTTTGAAATGAGGATTATTTTATGGTTAAAAATATTTTAGGTATGAAACTTGGGATGACGCAAATATATTGTGAAAATGAAGCAGTGCCTGTTACTGTTATTCAAGCAGGTCCCTGTGTAATTACCCAAAAGAAAACTTCTGAAAAAGAAGGCTATATCGCTCTTCAGGTTGGATTTATGGATAAAAAGAAAAATGTTACAAAACCAGAAGAAGGGCATTTTAAGAAAGCAAATGTCCCTTCTAAAAGATTTTTAAAAGAATTTAGAGTAAATGAAGAAGATATAAAGAGTTGTGAAGTTGGGCAAAGTATTACAGTAGATGTATTTAAAGAAGGTGATTATGTAAATGTTACAGGGTTGTCAAAAGGAAGAGGTTTTCAGGGAGTAGTTAAAAGATGGGGATTTAAAGGCGGACCCAATTCGCATGGTTCTACATTTCATAGAGCACCTGGTGGAATTGGAGGCAGGGTAAGGGTAGGAGGACATATATGGAAGGGCAGAAGAATGCCGGGTCATATGGGAAATGAAACTAAAACTATTTTAAATTTACGAGTAATGTTAGTGGATAATGATGAGAATATCCTTCTGGTAGAAGGTGCTATTCCTGGGACAAATGGTGGATTACTTATTATAAAAGAATCTTTAAAAAATAAAATATTAAGGCAAAAAGATTTAAGACAGAAAGAAGAAGAAGAAAAAAGGATTGCAATTCAAATTGTAAAAGAAAAAGCAGAGAAGGAAAGCAAAAAAGCACCGGCCAGAACTGCTGGGGGTAAGAAAAGTGCCTAAGTTAAGTGTTCATGACATAACCGATAAAGAAGTGGAAAGTATAGAATTAAAAGACGAAATTTTTGGGATTAAATCAAATCAAAAAGTAATTACAGAAGCAGTTTTAAATGAACTATCAAACAAAAGGAAGGGAATAGCATCGACAAAGACCAGAGCAGAGGTTCGTGGTGGAGGTAAAAAACCCTGGAAGCAGAAAGGAACTGGTAGAGCTAGGCATGGCTCAATCAGGGAACCACAATGGAGAGGTGGAGGTATTGCCCATGGACCAAAGCCAAGAAGTTACTACTATAAACTACCAGACAAAGTGAAAAAATTGGCATTCAGGTCAATAATATCTGACAGAATTAAAGAGAACAATATTCTAATTTTAAACGAGTTAAAAATTGAAAAGATTAAAACAAAAGGTATTATAGAAATTTTAAAAAATTTGAAATTACATTGGACAAAAACGCTAATAATTACTGATGGTCGGGACGATAATTTAAAAAAGTCGGTGAAAAACATAAAAAATGTAAAGTTAATATATTTAAACAATATAAACTGTCATGATTTGTTAAAATTTGATAAAATTGTGTTTACAAAGTTAGCGATAACTAATTTGGAAAAACAGTTGTGATAAATATAAAAACGATCTTTTTAATGATATTTTTAATGAGTTGTAGTAAATTAGGTCTCGCTGAGTATTTATTAAAAGCAGGAGAGATGAAATATACTTTTGGAGAAAAATCATGTAAGATTGTAAACATATATTCTGCTGAGGATTTAAACAACGATAAATCAGTAGAAATAGCTTGTATACTTGATAGTGGAGAAGTTGGTATAGGATTTAATGAAGGGAGAGCTGTTTGTTGGCGGGAAAGTAGTTTTAGGCAGTTTGATTCAAGGCCAGGACCTGATTGGCCATATTTTACAGGCCCAAATGGATGGGGTTTAATGCAGTTAGATAACCCAGCTGCGACAGAAAGAGAAATATGGCATTGGTCTGATAATTTGACAAGAGGTATAAAGTATCTTAATGCATGTCGTACATCAGCACAGAATTATTTGAATACTTGGTATGACATTTCTGTTAAAAATGGTACTCCTTGGTCTTGGAACCCCAAAACAGAACATTCTGACTGGGTATGGAATGATGGTTTTGCAAGGTATGGGCCATCAACTAAGCCTACACTACCAGGTGATATTGGCAAAACAATATATAATCATAATGGAGATAGAGATTGCACTTTTAGGCCAGTAGAATGTAATTATTCTAGTTTAGTTAGAGGACATGTTAATAATAAACCATGGAATCAATAGAAATGGAGGGAAAATGTTATATAAAAAAATAATATTGTTATTAATTTTGATATGTGCTGTTGGTTTTTGCAATGATAATGATAAACAACATGCATATTTAGTTGGTGGTAGAAAAATATATGTAGTAGATATTGAAAAAGGTGAATTAAGTTATGTTTCAGAAGAAATGAAGGATATAGGATATCCAGTTAGCTTTGATATAGATAGGAAAAATAACATTTTATATATTGCATGTCATCAACATGAGCACTATTTCTTAGAATATCCTGTTATAGGTATTGATTTAAAGACTATGAAAATAATTAAAAAATTCAAGTTAGATAATGATTCTAATAACTCTTACGAAGCATATCAATTAAGAATAATACCATCAGATTTATTGGTTGTTTTATATGGGGATGGAAACCCTAATCTGGATGTAATTCTTGATCCAGAAACTGGCAATATTATTAACAGGAGATATGTTACTAATTCTCCAGATGATATTTTCAATAATAATAGTGCAGTTAATATTATGGCTTGGCATGTTAAAGATAAGATAAGACTAGGTTTTTGCATTAGGTTTTATAGAGATATAATGAAAGATGAAAAGCCTATTTTTACTGAAGCCGAAGATTTATACAAAAGTGGACAAGGATTAAACCCACCATGGGGCAAAATAGAGAAACCATTACTATTAAAATCTAAAGAAGGTGTAATAAAATTAGTTGATAGAATGACTGGAAATACAACAGATATAATTGATTTATCTAACCACGGATATGTAATAAGAACTGATAATTATAACTCTTTTTTTCCAATTGATTGTATAACATCAGATAATAATAGGTTCTTAATAAGAGAAGCGAAAGCGAATATAAGTGGAGAATATTCTTCATATTTATTAATTATAGGGATAAAAGAAAAGAAAATATTAAATGAAATTAAAATTGATGGAGGATTATCAAATATAATAGTAAAGTAAATCAGGCAAATAAGGACAGCGACTAATTTTAGGGGACGTAAAGGGAACAGCGACTTTTAATAGAATGTGCCTTTAAATTTGTAGTATTACAGGAGAAGATATGGATATATATCAAATTATAAAGAGGCCGTTAGCCACAGAAAAAGGGAGTTTACTTAAAAAGAAGAAAAATATTTATATTTTTGCAGTGGATATACATTCTAATAAAGTAGAAATTAAGAATGCTGTAGAAAAAATATTTAATGTCCAAGTAAAGTCTGTGAATACCTGTATAATGCATGGCAAAACCAGAAAATTAGGACGAAGAGCAGGCAGAAGGATTGGAATTAAACCAGATTGGAAGAAAGCATATGTGGTCTTAAATAAAGATGGTAAAATCAAAGAACTTGAAGTATAATTAGAACCAAATAAGGAGAATTAGTTATGCCGATAAGACAATATAATCCAGTTACACCTGGCCGAAGACAGATGACCGTAGATAATTATGGGGATATTACCAGAACTGAGCCAGAAAGGTCGCTCTTACTTTCTTTTAAGAAATGTGCAGGTAGAAACGCATATGGAAGAATAACAGTAAGACATCATGGAGGAGGCAATAAAAATCTTTATAGAATAATTGATTTTAAAAGGAATAAGTTTAATGTTTCGGCAAAGGTGCTTTCTGTTGAATATGACCCAAACAGGTCAGTCAGGATTTGTCTTCTGGTTTATCAAGATGGAGAGAAAAGATATATATTATGTCCGGAAGGATTAAAGGTTGGCGATACTATTATTTCAGGTGAAAATGTTGATATAAAAATAGGGAATACTTTACCATTAAAAAACATTCCCATGGGCACTATTGTTCACAATGTAGAATTAGCGAAAAACAAAGGCGGACAACTTGGAAGGTCTGCCGGTACTTCTATAACCATTATGGCCAAAGAAGGTGAATATGCACATCTTAAATTGCCATCTAAAGAAATTAGATTAGTTAATATAAATTGTTTAGCCACCATAGGACAGTTAGGCAATATTGACCATGAAAATATAAGTGTTGGTAAAGCAGGAAAAAACAGATGGCTGGGAATAAGACCTACGGTTAGAGGTATGGCCATGAACCCATGTGATCATCCACATGGAGGTGGAGAAGGAAGGTCAAAGAGTAATAAGCATCCTGTATCATACTCTAATGTTCCTACAAAAGGATACAAAACAAGAGGAAATAAATCTACTGATAAATATATATTAAAGAGGAGGAAGTAAGATGAGCAGGTCATCTAAAAAAGGTCCATATGTGGACGATAAGTTGTTGAAAAAAGTTAACATCATGGAGCAAAAGGGAGAGAAAAAGCCAATAAAAACCTGGGCCAGGAGGTCGTCTATATCTCCAGAGATGATTGGATATACATTTTTGGTACATAATGGTAAAAAATTTATATCAGTTTATATTACAGAACAGATGGTAGGGCATAAATTAGGCGAGTTTTCTCCAACAAGAGTGTTTAAATCTCACCGTGCTCCTACAGAAAGATCAGCTTCATTAACATAAAATGGGGGATATATTGGAGACAAGAGCAGAGTTTAAATATATTAGAATACCTGATAGAAAAGTAAGAATTGTGCTAAATTTGATTAAAGGCAAAAAGGTAGATATAGCGTTTAATATTTTAAAATTTACCAATAAAAGAGCAGCAGAAGTTGTTAGGAAATTGCTAAGGTCTGCTGTCAGTAATATCTCAGCAAAACAAGGAGTAAATATTGAAAATCTACATATTGTCAAGGCATATGCAAATCAAGGACCGATGTATAATAAAAAATTGCATGCCAGGGCTATGTTAAGACGGGGACTTATAAAAAGAAAATCTTGTCATGTAACTATTGTGGTTAGTGATGAGAAGATAGAAACAAAAGTAATAAAAGAAACTAAAGTAAGTAAAGTAACAAAAGAAAATAAAGAAAAGGAAGTAACTAAAGAAACTAAAGTAAGTAAAGAAATAAAAGAGATAAAAGAAAAAAAAGCAACAAAAGATGGAGGGTCTTAATGGGACAGAAGGTTCATCCTTATTCAGTCAGGTTAGGTTTTATTAGAAATTGGGAGTCAAGATGGTTTGTCGAAAAGAAGTACTCTGATTTTCTAATAGAGGATTTTAAGATTAGAAAGTTTATAAATGAAAGATTGGAACACGCGGGGATTTCAAGAATTGAAATAGAAAGAACTACCGGCAGAGTGTTGGTCATCGTTTATGCTGCAAAGCCAGGTATCATCATAGGTAAAAAAGGTGTAGAGGTTGATGAATTAAAAAGAGAAATTCAAATATTCACAAAGAAGGAAGTTTATATTAGTATTCAGGAAGTAAGGAATCCGATTTTAGATGCACAGTTAGTAGCAAAAAGTATTGCTATTCAGATTGAAAGAAGAATATCACACAAGAGGGCTATGAAGAAAGCAGTGATTTCCGCAATTCAGGGAGGAGCAAAAGGCGTTAAAATCTTAGTAAGTGGAAGGGTGGGAGGTGGCGATATAGCCAGACGAGAATGGTATATAGAAGGGAGTGTTCCGCTTCATACTTTTAGAGCAGATATTGATTATGGAACCGCTACTGCATATGGTAATTGGGGAAAGTTAGGGATAAAAGTATGGATATTTAAAGGAGAGATTTTAGAAACCAAAGAAGGCAAGGGAACTAAAGAAAGTGGACAAGATAAAAAAAGTGAAGGAAGTGGAAAAAGCAAAATAAGTGAAGAAAGTAAAGAAAACAAGGAAAGTGGACAAAGTGAGAAAAGTAAAGAGAAAAAAGAGATAAAAGAAAACAAAGAAAAAGAAGAGTAAAGGGGTTGCTATGTTATTTCCGAGAAGGATAAAATATAGAAGGTCAATGAGAGGCCGGATGAAAGGAATATCAATATCAGGTTCTTCTTTTAATTTTGGGGAATATGGATTGAAAGCATTACAGCCTGCCTGGGTTACAGATAGACAGATAGAATCGAGCAGAGTAGCCATAGTTAGGTCGTTGAGAAAAGGCGGGAAGTTATGGATAAAAATTTTCCCGAATAAACCTATTTCTCAAAAACCGGCAGAAACCAGAATGGGTGGAGGTAAGCCAGGTCCGTCTTACTGGGTTGCCGTTGTTAGACCAGGTATTATTCTTTTTGAAATAGCCGGGGTAAGTGAAGAGGTAGCCAGAGGAGCATTAAAATTAGCAGCGTATAAGTTGCCTATAAAGACTAAATTTGTAAAAAGGACTAATTAAATGAAGGCTAAAGAGATAAGAGATTTAACCATAGAAGAAATAAAAATGAAGGTTCAGGATATACAAAAAGAACTCGTTAATTTAAAAATTAAATTGGCCATGAAAAGTTTGGAAAACCCTAATAAGGTTAGAGAAGCCAAAAGAAATTTAGCAAGAATGTTTACTATTTTAAAAGAAAAAGAAAAGAATAAATTAAAAGAATAAGGAGAAAAGCAAGTGAAAGTAGGTAAAAAAAGAAGAATAGGAATAGTTGTAAGTGATAAATGTTCTAAGACAGTAACTGTTCTTGTCAAAAGAGTAAAAAAACATCCAATGATTGAAAAGAGGATAAGAACAGTAAAAAAATATAAAGCACATGATGAAAAAGATGAGTGTCGGGTAGGTTTTGTTGTTGAGATTGAGGAATGCAGGCCAATTAGTAAAACTAAGAGGTGGAGGGTTGCCAATATACTTCAAAAGGTTACTGAAGAGAAGATAGAATTAAAGGATGAAACAGGAGTTTTGAAGCCAAAAGAAAAAGTGAAAGAAGTGAAAGAAGTAGAAGAAGAAAAAGAGGTTAAAAAAGAGGTGAAAAATGATTCAGGTTCAATCAATACTTGATGTGGCAGATAATACTGGAGCTCAAAGACTAATGTGCATAAGAGTATTAGGTGGCACGAAACATAGGTACGCATCACTTGGAGATATTATAGTTGGGACTATAAAAGAGGCCATGCCAGGAAAAATTGTTAAAAAATCAGAAGTGGTTAAAGGAGTAATTATCAGAGTAAAAAAAGAAGTAAGAAGAAAAGACGGTTCATATGTTAAATTTGACGATAACGCTATAGTTATAATAAATGAGCAGTTAAATCCAAGAGGAACCAGAGTATTTGGTCCTGTGGCCAGAGAACTTAGAGAGAAGAATTTTATGAAGATAATATCTCTGGCGACAGAGGTGGTGTAAATTATGAAATTAAAAACACATTTAAAAAAAGGCGATAATGTGGAAGTTGTCTCGGGTGATGATAAAGGGAAAAAAGGTAAAATTCTTAAAGTTTTAAAAGTAAACAAAGGAAAACATACTTATTCAAAGATTCTTGTTGAAAGTGTAAATTTTGTAAAAAGGCATACTAAAAAGAGTCAAAAGGTGCCACAGGGTGGTATTGTTCAAAGAGAAAGTCCTATAAATATTTCTAATGTTATGTTGGTTTGTCCAAGGTGTACAAAGCTGACGAAGATAGGAATTAAATTTTTAACAGATGGTTCAAAAGCAAGAATGTGCAAAAAATGTAAAGAAATAATAGAGGGGTAAATATGATACCAAATTTGAAAGAAAAATATAAAAAAGAAATAATTTCCGAAATGATGAAGAAATTTAAATATAAAAACGTTATGCAGGTTCCAAAACCAATTAAAATAGTTTTAAATGTGGGAGTAGGAAAGGCGTCAGAAAATATTAAGTTAATAGATGGAGTTGTTTTAGAACTTTCGGCTATGACTGGTCAACATGCGGTTATAACCAGAGCAAAAAAAGATATTTCTAATTTTAAAATAAGGAAAGGAATGCCTATAGGAGTTAAGGTAACTTTAAGAGGCGACAGGATGTATGAGTTTCTTGATAGATTCATTAATGTGGCGTTACCCAGGTCTCGTGATTTTAAGGGAATTTCAGGAAAGTGTTTTGATGGGAGGGGCAATTTTAATTGTGGCATAAAAGAACAGGTTATATTTTCGGAAGTTGATATTGATAAGATTGAGCAGATACATGGTATGGATATAACTATAGTTACAAATGCAGGAAATGATGACGAAGCCAAAGGTCTTTTGGAATTGTTTGGTATGCCTTTTAAAAAATAAATAAGGGGGGAATTTAGTGGCAAAGACATCTTTAATAGTTAAATGTGCTCGTGAGCCAAAGTTTAAAGTAAGAAAATATCATAGATGTGCTATTTGTGGTAGGAGAAGAGGTTATTATAGAAAATTTGGAGTATGCAGAATTTGCTTTAGAAAGTTAGCCCAAGAGGGTAAAATACCCGGAGTAAGAAAAGCAAGTTGGTAAATTCCAGAGAGGGGGCTTATGGATATAATAAGTGATATGCTAACAAATATTAGGAATGCAAGTAATGCGTTTAAAGAAATGGTCGATGTACGGGACTCATGGTTTTCTTTTGAGATTTCAAAAATACTCCAAAAAGAAGGATATATAAAGAATTTCAAAAGGATAGGAAGTAAAATAAGGATTCATTTAAAATATTTAAATAGAGAAAAAGCAATAACAGGACTAAAAAGAGTAAGTACTCCTGGTTTAAGGATATATAGAAAATCAAAAAAAATTCCAAGAGTTTTAGATGGTTACGGAGTGGCTATCGTTAGCACCTCAAAAGGGATAATGACTGATAAAGAAGCAAGAATGCAAAATGCAGGCGGAGAGGTAATTTGTTATATTTGGTAGGAGGATTATCATATGGCTCGTGGTGGAAATAGCCCAATAAATATTCCAAACAATGTTAAAGTGTCTTTAAAAGATGAGGTATTTACTGTTGAAGGACCTCAGGGGAAATTAAGTATGAAGGGACATCCTGAAATTAAAGTAGAAATTAAAGATAGTAAAGTTGTATTAAGTAAAAATTCAGACGAGGAAGGAATCAAATCTTTACATGGAACATTGCGAGCTAAGTTAGCCAATATGATTTCTGGTGTAGTTATCCCCTTTACAAAAGTTTTACAGGTAGAAGGTGTTGGTTATAAAGCAGCCGTTACTGGGAATAAGTTAACTTTGCAAGTAGGATTTACCCATCTGGTTGAGGTTATTCTACCAGCCGGTATTTCAGCCTCTGTTGAGAAGCAGACGATTGTAACCTTAAAAGGAGCAGATAGGGAGGTTTTGGGGGACATAGCCGCCAAGATAAGGCTTATAAAAAAGCCCGATCCTTATAAAGGAAAAGGGATAAGATATCTTAATGAGCATATAAGGAAAAAGGTTGGTAAGACGGCTACAGGCGTAACATCTCTTGGTGGAGGAAAGAAATAATGAGAAACTTAAGAAATTTTTTAAGGCAAAAGAGGCATCATAAGATTAGAAAAAAAATATTTGGCACAAAAGAAAGATACAGACTTTGTGTTTTTAGAAGTTTAAAACATATATATGCGAGTATAATAGACGACGAAAGTAATAAAGTTATTTTGACAGTTTCAACCTTATCAAAAGATTTTAAAGATAAGCATGATGGATCTAGTTGTGATAATTCTAAAGCAGCAGAATTACTCGGGAGTTTATTAGCTAAAAAATGTATTGAAAAAGATATAAAAAAAATTGTTTTTGATAGAAGTGGCTATCTTTATCATGGAAGAATTAAAAAAATAGCAGATACTGTCAGAAAAGAAGGTTTGTCTTTTTAAGGAGGTAATTTGCCAAAATTAGATCCAAGTCAATTTGAACTTAAAGAAAAAGTTGTAAGTATAAGAAGAGTGGCTAAAGTTGTTAAAGGTGGCAAGAGAATGAGTTTTAGCTCTGTCGTTGTTGTTGGAGATGGAAAAGGCCATGTTGGAGTTGGTGTTGGCAAAGCAAAAGAGGTTCCAGGTGCCATAAAGAAAGGAAATGAAAATGCTAAAAAAGACCTGATTGAAGTCCCTTTAAGTGGTGTTACTATTCCACATACAACTTCTATTAAATATGGAGCAACAAGACTGATGCTTAAGCCCGCTTCTCCTGGAACTGGTGTTGTAGCTTCCGGGACTGTTAGGGCTATAGTCGAACTAGCTGGTATTAAAGATATCTTAAGTAAGGTGATAGGTTCAACAAATCCTTATAATTTAACAAAAGCAACTATAGTTGCGTTAAAATCTTTAAAGAGAATAGATAAGCTTGCAGAAATCAGAGGTAAAAAAATAGAAGAATTAATTTAAATAGGGGAAAAGATGAAACTAAATAAATTAAAACCATCAGAAGGAAGCAGGAAAAGAAAAAAAAGACTAGGTCTTGGTATTGGTTCAGGTCATGGTAAAACTTCTACTTTTGGGAATAAGGGGCAAAGAGCAAGAAGCAGAAGTAATAAAGTAGGGTTTGAAGGTGGACAAATGCCGCTACTTAAAAGAACCCCCAAAAGAGGCTTTACTAATCCGTTTAAAAAAATATATGGAATTATAAATGTTGATGATTTAAATATTTTTGATGATGGAACTTTAATTACACTAAAATTACTCAAAGAAAGAGGAATGATTGCGGGTAAATACAAGAAATACAAAATATTAGGTGATGGAGAATTAAAGAAAAAATTAATAGTTTCTGCTAATTATATGAGTAAAAAAGCAATTGATTCAATTAAAGCACTTGGTGGAGAAGTAAAATAAATGCTTAAAAATCTTTTTGAAGCGTTTAAAAATATATTTAAAATACCAGAGCTAAAAAATAGGGTTTTATTTACTCTGGCCATGCTGCTTGTTTATAGATTGGGTTGCCAGGTCCCAACTCCTGGTATTAATGCATCTGCACTGGCATCATTTATGAAAACCCAGGCTGGAGGAATTTTAGGGTTTTTGGATTTATTTACCGGAGGAGCATTTAGTACTTTCTCAGTATGTGCTCTGGGTATAATGCCATACATTAGTATGTCTATAATAATGCAATTACTTACAGCCGTTATTCCAACCTTAGAGAAATTAGCCAAAGAAGGAGAAAGTGGTCGAAAGAAAATTACACAATACACAAGATATGGAACAGTTATACTTTGTGCCATACAATCATATGGAATGACATTTATGATGCATCATGTAGGTAAGGGAATTGTAAAAGATTGGGGCATAGGTTTTCAATTAATGACAGTTATTACTTTAACCACGGGAACTATGTTTATCATGTGGCTGGGGGAAAGAATTACTGAAAAAGGAATTGGTAATGGTATGTCACTTTTAATTTTTGCCGGGATTGTAGCCAGAGTTCCAGCAGAGATTATAAATACATTTAAACTTGTAAAGTCTGGTGCATTACAACCTTTCTTTGTTCTATTTGTTGCCGTGGGTATGATTATTGTTGTTGCTTTTGTAGTTTTTATAGAGACAGGTGCCAGGAGAATCCCGGTTCAGTATGCTCAAAGGATTGTTGGCAGGAAGGTTTATGGAGGCGCCAGCACATATTTACCTTTAAAAGTTGATTTCTCAGGAGTTATTGCCATTATCTTTGCTTCTTCTGTTGCATCTATGCCAGGTATGCTTGGTAAATTTTTCCCCAATAATATGTTTTTTGAAACTATAGTTACCTGGTTTTCACCAGGGGCCCTTGTTTATAGCATTATATATGTAATATTAATTGTATTTTTCTGTTTTTTTTACACAGCCGTAATATTTAATCCAGTAGATGTTGCAGAAAACATAAAAAAATATGGTGGATTTATTCCAGGAGTAAGACCCGGGGAACCTACGGCTAAGTTTATTGATTATACTTTAACCAGAATAACATTAGTTGGTGCTATTGCTATTGCGTTTATTGCAATTTTACCCGATATACTTATGCGTTCTATGAATATTCCATTTTATTTTGGTGGAACATCTCTTTTAATTGTTGTAGGTGTTGCCTTAGATACAATGAAGCAGATTGAATCACATTTACTTATGAGACATTATGAAGGTTTTATGAAAGATAGTAAGTTAAAAAGCAGAGCAGGATTTTAATGATATTGATAATATTAGGATCTCCTGGAGCTGGTAAAGGGACAATTAGTGATTCATTATCTAAAAAATATAAGATACTAAAGATTTCAACAGGAGATATGTTAAGAAAAGAGGTTAAAGAAAAGACTTCTTTGGGTTTTAAAGTAAAAAAAATTATGGAAACTGGTAAACTTATTTCGGATGAGACAATAAATGAAATTCTAAGAAACAGGTTAAAGGAAAATGACTGTAAGAATGGCTTTATATTAGATGGATTTCCAAGGACAATAAATCAAGCAAAAGAATTGGAAAAGATTTTCAAGGATTTAGATTTTAAATTAAATTTGGTTGTAAACCTGGTAGTAACAGAGGAATTAATTATAAAGAGGCTAACCAATAGACGGGTTTGTCCGAATTGCGGTTCTAATTATAATTTGATATTTATTACACCAAAAAAAGATGGCTTCTGCGATGTTTGTGGTGGTGAATTATTTCAAAGAGATGATGATACTGAATCTGTGATAAGAAAAAGATTAGAAGTATATGAGAAAGATACAGAGCCATTAATAAAGTATTACTTAAAAAAGGGATTACTTAAAAATATAGATGCTGAGAACGGCGTAGATAGTGTGGTGAGTTCCTTAAAATCATTTTTTGTTGAAAAATGATAACATTGAAATCAGCGCAGGAGATAGAATTAATTAGAAAAAGTTCGAGGATTGCATCAGAAGTTTTGGAGTATTTGAAAAAAGTTATAAAACCGGATGTTATAACTAATGATTTAGATAAGTTGTCAGAATCTTTGATAATTGAAAGAGGTGGAAAGTCCGCTTTTAAGGGATATAGAGGATATCCATCTAATATTTGTATTTCAATAAATGAAGAAGTTGTTCATGGAATTCCTTCTGATCGAAGACTTAAAGAAAAAGATATTGTAAAGATAGACATAGGTGTAGTAAAAGACGGATTTTATGGAGATATTGCAGCAACTTTTTGTGTGGGTGATGTCCACTGTGAAGCAAAAAAGTTAATAGAAGTTACTGAAAAAAGTTTATATCTCGGAATCTCTAAAGTAAATGTAAATAATAGATTAGGAGATGTTTCAAGTGCTATCCAGAACTTTGTGGAAAGTTTCAATTTTTCGGTTGTTAGAAATTTCACTGGACATGGTATTGGCAGGTCATTACATGAGGATCCACAGGTACCTAATTTTGGAAAATCTGGCTCTGGAATAAGACTTAAAAATGGAATGGTTTTTTGTATAGAACCTATGGTAAACATAGGATCTTACGAAGTAGAGATTAAAGAAGATAAATGGACAGTTGTAACAAAAGATAGAAGTTTGTCAGCACATTTTGAGCATACAATTGCAATTGTAGATGATAAAGCAGAAATATTAACAAAGGACTAAGGATATCATATGGCCAGAGAAGGTAATATAGAAGTAGAAGGGAAAATATTAGAAACATTGCCCAATGCAATGTTTAGAGTAGAATTGGATAATGGGCATAAAGTATTGGCTCATATATCAGGTAAAATGAGAATGAATTATATTAAACTGCTTCCGGGAGATAAAGTTAAATTGGAGCTATCTCCATATGATTTAACACGAGGAAGAATCGTGTACAGGATATAAGAGTAAGAGCATCTTGTATGTCGGGGTCAGGGACGACCCCGACTCCGTAAAAAAAGACTCCGTAAAAAAAGGGGAAGATATGAAAGTAAGAGCATCAGTAGGAAAGATTTGTGATAAATGCAAGATAATAAAAAGAAAAGGTGTGGTCAGGGTTGTTTGCAGTAACCCTAAGCATAAACAGAGACAAGGATAAGAAAAAAGTATTGGGCAAAATGCCAAATAAGTCACGCAGGCTAAAGCCTGCGACTACAAAAAAAATACAAATGTCTATTATACGGGGGGAAAATTGGCTAGAATATCAGGAGTTGATTTACCTAAAAATAAAAGGATTGAAGTAGCACTGGCTTATATATTTGGTATCGGAAGACCATTATCAAAGACGATACTAAAAGATATTCAAATAAATCCGGATACAAGAGTTTCTAATCTAACCGAACAAGAGATTAAGAAGTTAAGAGAAGCAGTTCAAAATTATAGAGTAGAAGGTGATTTAAGAAGAGAAATTTCTATGAATATTAAAAGACTTATAGATGTTGGCTCATATAGAGGGCTGCGTCATAAAAGAAATTTACCGGTAAGGGGTCAAAGGACAAAAACAAATGCTAGAACTAGAAAAGGACCCAGAAGAACAGTTGGCGTGCTTAGAAAAGAAGTTAAGAAAACATTAGACAAGACTAAAGAAAAGGAGAAAAAATGAGTGAGGTAGAAGAAGAAAAAAAAGAGGTTAAAACAATAAGAAAAGATTCACGGGTAGTTAAAAAAGGCATAGCTCACATACATTCTACTTTTAACAATACAATTGTTTCCATAAGCGATACAATCGGAAAAGTTGTGACCTGGGGCAGTGCCGGAAGTTGTGGATTTAAAGGTTCCAGGAAAGGGACTCCATTTGCCGCCCAGATGGCGGCTGAGATTGCGGCAAAAAAAGCAATAGAAAAAGGAATTACACAGGTAGAGGTTTATATTAAAGGACCTGGTTCAGGTAGAGAGTCAGCCATAAGAGCCATTCAATCTGCTGGTATAAAAATCACAGTCATAAAGGATGTTACTCCTATACCTCATAATGGGTGTAGACCAAAAAAGAAAAGGCGAGTGTAAGGGGGTGTAAATTGTCAAGAAATATTGGTCCAAAATGTAGATTATGCAGAAGAGAAAAAGTTAAATTGTTTCTAAAAGGTGATAGATGTTATACGGGAAAATGTGCATTGGAGAAAAAGGCATATTTGCCCGGTCAACAGGGTAAAAAGGGCAAAAAAATTACTAAACTTTCAGAGTACGGGTTAAGACTTAGAGAGAAACAAAAGGTAAAAAGGATATATGGAATGAATGAGGCCCAATTTAAAAGATTTTTTTCTATGGCCAAGAGAAAACCAGGGATTACCGGTGAATATTTACTTAAATTACTTGAGAGGAGATTAGATAATACTGTTTATCGTTCTGGATTTTCTGCTTCAAGAGCCGGAGCAAGACAATTAGTTTTACACGGGCATATCTTAGTCAATAATAAAAAAGTTAATATTTCTTCATATATACTTAAACCAAATGATGTCATAGAAGTGAAAGAAAAAAGCAAAAATTTAAAAGCGATAAAAACTAATATTGAAAAAGTGAAAGAAAGAGGTGGGATTACATATAATTGGCTTGAAGTAAATCTTGATGAGTTAAAGACTGTTTTTAAAAGAGCACCTGAGGAAACCGAAACAGGTTTAATAGTAGAAAAACAACTTATTGTTGAATTTTATAAAAAATAATATTTAGGTCAATGAATTTTAATAATTCTATTATTTTAGGGGGAAAAATTATGAAATGGAAAAAAATGGAAATGCCCAGTAAATTAGAGATAGAAAAAGAGACTTTAAGTAATTTTTATGGTAAATTTATGGCTGAGCCGTTTGAAAGAGGATATGGACAAACCATAGGCAATTCCTTGAGAAGAATTTTGCTTTCTTCGATCCAAACATCTGCGGCCACAGCGATAAAGATAGAAAATGTCTTACACGAGTTTGGAACTATAGAAGGTGTTGTTGAAGATGTTACGGAGATAATTTTAAACATTAAACAATTAAAGATTAAACTGCATGGTAATGCACCTAAAAAGATATACTTAATTGCAGAAGGAGAAAGAGTTGTTAAAGCATCAGATATAAAACAGGACCCAGAGATAGAGATAGCAAACCCTGACTTAATAATTGCTAATCTTACGAGTAGCAAGGCTAAATTTAATATGGAAATCTTAGTGGATGTTGGCAGGGGATATGCAACTAATGAAGACAATAAAAAAGAAGATTTTCCGATAGGCATGATTCCAATTGATTCAATATTTACTCCAATTACTAAGGTAAATTTTAATATTGACAATACAAGAGTAGGACAAATCACTGATTACGAAAAGTTAACCTTGGAGATTTGGACAGATGGAAGGATTAAACCAGAAGAAGCATTATCATATGCCTCAAAGATATTAAAAGACCATTTAACTGTATTTGTAAGTGTTGAAGAAGAGATTGAAATAGAGGAAGAAGTAAAAGTGGATACAGACAAAGAAAGACTAAAGGAATTATTAAAAAAGAGTGTTGATGAATTAGAACTTTCAGTAAGGTCAGCAAATTGTTTAAAGATGGCTGGTATAAAAACTATAATAGAACTTGTTAAAAAAACAGAAATAGATATGTTAAAATACAGAAATTTTGGCCGGAAATCTTTAAAGGAAATTGGTGATATGTTAAAAGGGATGTCCCTTTCTTTGGGTATGGATATACCTTCTGATGTATTATCTGAGACAAGTTCTTTAACATCAGTGGAAGGGAAAAAGAAAGGCAAAAAAAATAAATGAAACTATGGAGTGAAATATGAGACATAAAGTATTTGATAGGAAATTAGGAAGAACTTTTGAACATAGAAATGCTATGTTGAAAAATTTAGCAACATCTTTGTTCAAAAATGAAAGAATAGTTACAACCCTCCCTAAAGCAAAATTACTTAGAAGGAGAGCAGAAAGATTAATCACCTGGGCAAAAAGAGGAAATTTATCAGGGATAAGATTAATAGAAAGGTTTATAAAAGATAAAGATATTTTAAAAAAATTGATTAACAACATAGCTCCGCGGTTTAAGGAAAGAAACGGTGGTTATACTAGAGTTTTAAGGTTAAAGGATAGAAAAGGAGATGCTGCTTTACTTGCTATTATAGAATTAGTTGTCCGAGAAAAAAGAGTAAAAAAAGAAAAAAAAGGAAAGAAAGAAGAAGCAAAGAAATAATTAATTAAAAGGGACATATCCACTTTTTAAGAATGAGCTATGCTGGGACCAAGGAAACAAAGATGTGAGGTTTGTAAAAAATGGTTTAAACCTTCTCCGTTTGCTTCTAGACAATATATTTGTTTTAGAGTAAAGTGCTGGAATATTAAACAGAAAGAAAGATTAAAACGATGGAAGAAAGATAATCCCAACTACTTTCGTGGTGATTTATTTCAAAAAGGATATAATATTAAAAAGTATATTCAAAAATGGAGAAGAGAAAACCGCAAGAAGTATAATGCTTATATGAAGAAATACATGAGACAAATAAGAAAGGTAAAGTAATGCTGTTAGTAAAAAAAAATCGGGGGGGGGGCGGGCC
>JBDRBU010000119.1:0-4053 GCA_043822305.1 Candidatus Firestoneibacteriota bacterium | reverse complement strand
TACATAATCCTTGTTAAGCATCTGTCATTTTCCTCCGTATAATATGTTTTTATTTATATTATACAGGATTTAACAGATACTTTCTATTTCAAAGATCCATCCTATCCTATTACATCTCTACAATAGAACCTGAAGAACCATCATATTTTACCTTTTTTATTATAATCAATAATTAAAAGTATCTTTATTTCTCTCAAATACTACTAATAGTTCAATATACAATTCGCCACTGGAGTAGTATCTAATATTCTATAAAATTCCTTAAACATACAAGGACTAATTATTAAATCCATATTTCTACTTCCAAATTCAGGAGCATTAAATTCAAGTTCATAATTAAATTTTATTAAAGAGTATGGAACATAAAGATGCTTAATTTCTGCTATCGGAGTATTAGTATATAAAGATTCTTCTACTGATTTTCCAATATCATCAATTACAAAAATTTTATTTTCTAAAAATGTTCCATCCGTAAACTCAAGTTTCCTTATATATCCTCCATCAGACAATTTAATAAGTGGGGATTCTGTAACTGCTTGTTCTTTTGTAAATACAGTGGCACCTGAAGAATTTATCCATTTCATTGGCTTAAAACATAACCCCTGTCCGTCGTAATCTAAAATTTCACTGTATTTAAAATTATTGTTTACCGATAAAGATTCACAATACGGTTGTCTCCATAAAAGACCTGTACAGTTTGATTCTATTTTAGGTTGAGAATACATCTTATCATTAACTATTGAATCTCCATATGGATTTTTTAGTATATAATCCTGCTTCATATAAAAATAAGAAGGCATCGATGAACTTTTAGCCCACTCACTACTATCAACCCATTTTTTTATATCCATAAAATTCTCAGGTAATGGCTGATTAAATACATTATTGATTTCCATCTTACTAATTCCTGCATCTGGACCTTCTTTTCTTCCAGTTAAACTTAAAAATGTTATTGTTCGAGGATCTGGTCTTAAAATATGCTCTTCTGTTCTTATTCTATACCCATGACGGTCCATGTTAACCACTCCATTTTGTGTATCATTTAATCTTTCTAATTGGTCTTGTTTGGTTTCCATATCACTTCTGTCTCTTAAATCAGTAAGATCTTTTCTTAAATCTATTAATTCTTTTCTTAAATCAAACATCTCCTTTTTTATATCTTTTTTCTTTGCTTCTTCACTTTCTCCATTTTCTTTCTTTTCTAACTTTCCTGTTTCCCATACTTCTTTTATGCGCATTTTCTCTTCAGGTAGTAACTCTCTTGGACTTTCCAAAATATTCTCTTTTAACGAACTCTTTTCATTTTCTTTTATAAAAATTTCCTTTTCTTTCATTATATCGCTTAAGGCCACAACACCTTCAAGCACTATAACATCTGTTGTTTTTTCAAATACTTCAACAATAAATTCTGTGCCTTTTACAGCAGCAATTGCATTTGACGAACGAATTTCAAAGATAGAACCTTCATCTCTCTTCGTCACTTTTGATTTTATCTTTCCCATTAGAAGTTGAAGAATCGAAACTCTTTTCACTGCATCAAACTCAAGTTTGGTCATTTCCAAATAAGTATTTTCCCTGATGTTAATCACACTACCATCATTAAGAATTAACTCTGCTTTACCATTCTTTGTCCTGATTTTATCTCCACTTTTTAAAACATAATAAAGTCTAGGAGCATCCCAATTTTTTTCGCCTTTATATAGTACCTCTACCTCACCCTCCATCTTTGTGATCGTGGCATTATTTGCAAAACCACAACTTACCCAAACACCTACAATCAACATACTTATTACTACATTTATCCATTTAATCATACATACCTCCCGCCTGATAAATCAGGCAACTACAAACATCCCTTTATTTCTAACTTTTCCCACCTCCTTCACTTTCTTTACTTTCTTTGCTTTCTTTACTTTTTTTACTTCTTCTACCTTACATTATAGCATTTTTTGTGCCAACTTTCTATAATATTAGACGAATTTATTATGAAAATTACATACAAATAAAATATCTTTTTTTTAGGTGAATTTTCTTACATTTTCAGGGAACAAAATCCATATATTATGGAAAAGTTTCCAATTTAACTTTCCCCACTTTTTTCACTTTCTTTACTTTTCTCACTTTCCCCACTTTCCCCACTTTCCCCACTTTCTTTATTATCCCCTCGGATGAAACTTCTTATGTATCTCTTTTAATCTACTCCTATCAATATGAGTATAAATCTGGGTAGTGGAAATACTTGAATGACCTAACATCTCTTGCACCGCTCTTAAATCCGCACCGCCCTTAAGTAAATGAGTTGCAAAAGAATGTCTTAAGGTATGTGGTGTCACCTTCTTTTTAATTCCAGTTAATCTAACTCTTTTTTTTATAATCTTCCATATCCAGACTCTGCTAAATTTCTCGCCTTTTTTATTTAAAAATAATGTATCATCGGTAGAGTGTTTCTTATAAACAACATTTTTCCTCACTGTTTCAAGATATTTATCTATCCAGTCACAAGCAGCCTTTCCTATCGGTATTATTCTTTCCTTATTGCCCTTTCCCATACATCTTATATATTGATTGTTAGGGTCATAATTCTGCAGTTTTAAATTTGCCAATTCTGAAACTCTTATTCCGGCAGCGTAAAGTAGTTCAATTATGGCCCTATCACGAACTCCTTCATCTGAACCTGCCTCTTCACATTCAATCAACTCCTTTACATCTTTTTCAGACAAAGTCTCCGGAAGTTTTCTCATTAACTTCGGTGTTTCAATATCTGACACAACATTTTCTTTTACATCAAGTTCCATCGTTAAAAATTTATAAAAAGTTTTCAAGGAAGACAGGTTTCTGGCCACTGATTGAGAAGCGTGTTTTTCTTTTAAAAAAGAAAGGTATTCAAAAATATGAGTTTTTTCAACAGAATCAATATTTTTTATTTTTCTTTTTTCAAGAAAATTAAAAAACAATTTTAAATCTAATTTATAAGAATTAACTGTATTCTCTGAATATCTTTTTTCAGTCGCAAGATATAATAAAAATTTTTCTACCAATTTATTCATTTAATATCTTATTTCAAATTTTTTAAACTCATGAGTTGGCTGAAGCCATTCAATCTCTTCTTTTTTAATATAACCAGTAAAGTTTTCTTTTATTTTTAATAGTAAATCTTTTAATATATCCTCTTCGCCTTCGGCTACAAGTTCGACCTTTCCATCTTGTAAATTCTTAACCCAACCAGAAATTCCTAAATCACTTGCAATATCCTGTGCCGTATACCTAAAACCAATTCCCTGAACTAGACCGATATAAAAGATATGTACCTGTTTTTTCATAGACTCCAAATGTAAGTATTCAGTAAAAGCCCTCTATTTTTTAATTCCCCCTTAATAAAGGGGGTTAGGGGGTTGTTCTTTTAACGATTAAATTATATCACTAATTCATATAAAAATCTATATAAAATTTAACTATTCATTCATTAGAAATGGATTGTTTTTTCTTTCTTCCCCTATAGTTGTAAAATCTCCATGACCAGGATAAATCATTGTATCATCTGGAAGTATAAATAATTTCTTTTTTATAGAATTGATTAAATCTTCATATGAAGCAAAAGGAAAATCGTATCTTCCCATACCTCCTTTAAATAAAGTATCACCACAAAAAACAACATCTTCAATTTTAATACAGATTCCTCCTGGTGTATGACCTGGAGTATGAATAACTTCAAGATTCAATCTACCCACATTTACAATATCTCCTTCTTTTAAAAGTTTATCTGGTTCAACCATAATATCTTTACCGCCAAATTTCGAAAGGATCTTTAAAGACTCTTTTAATATAGTAGAATCTTCCTTATGGATTAACAAATCCGCTCCTGTTTTTTCTTTTAATTCTTTATCGGCACCTATATGGTCAAAATGAGCATGTGTCGGAATTATTTTTCGATTTTGTCATAAAGCTGCGGAGGAGTTGTATACAAGCTCTGGCTCTCCCGTCTTAAGTTTTACAACAACTTTCTTTTCATAATAATACATCAATCTCGCTTCTTTTGCAACCTTTAAATTATCC
>JBDRBU010000118.1:0-53728 GCA_043822305.1 Candidatus Firestoneibacteriota bacterium | reverse complement strand
TACATAATCCTTGTTAAGCATCTGTCATTTTCCTCCGTATAATATGTTTTTATTTATATTATACAGGATTTAACAGATACTTTCTATTTCAAAGATCCATCCTATCCTATTACATCTCTACAATAGAACCTGAAGAACCCTGTGTCCATCAGACACCTTCCCTCAAATCAAGATAATCTGTAACAATATTGGTAGTATTATTATACCTAATTTACTATCTTTATTCAAATCATTAAATCGGAATTTTAATTTTAATAATGATAAGGATAAATTGTCACAGTATGATGTCACAGTAAAACTTATATTTAAATTGGTATGGAATTTTTTCCAGTGGTTTATTTTTATCAAAAAGATGTAACTGATTTAAAACTCCTAATTGTTTTGCAGACCATTTGTTATTAGTTTTTATCCAATAAAAATCAACAACCTTTTTAGGTCTTACTATACTTATAGAAATATCAGTTTGTTTTTGTAAACTAAGAAAACACATTGTTCTATAACCCTTTTTTAGAACGATTCTTTTTCTTTCATACCACTTATTTTGGGTGTCAACAATAGAACCTAATTTAATATCGCCAATTGGTTTATAACTTTCTGGTCTGCCATCTTTTTCATGCTTTTTTGTTTTAACTTCTATCCACTGATATTTTTTATACCATTGTGAAAACTCTCTATCTCTATAGTTTATTGGATAAAGACGAAACCATTTGCCATCTTCATCTACCCCTGCTGTACAAACAATCTCACGATACCTTGTAGATGGTGTCGGATATGTTTTTACAGTAATTAATAATTTTAATCCTTTTTCCATATCATTCTCTCGTGTAATGATGTACTGCAGTACCGGTTATCTTTTCTATCTTTTCTGAAAGCACATGACGATGACAATTAAAATAATCTTTTTCAAAACACATAAGTACTGATGGTATTTTAGTAATTAAGTTAATTGCTTCTGTTAATGATGATTCATTCTGGTTTAAGATTTTTTTATATTTTTCCCATAGTACTTCTCCGGAAAATTGTATTCTTAATTCTTTTTGGATACCAAGTTCCGGGATACTTATATACTCCAAATCTACTTCAGACAAATATTTCTTTAACCAGTAATAAGAAAATCCATATTTATATGAGTAAGGTTTATTTCTTACATCAATAACTGTTTTTATTCCTTTTTTAATTAGAAGATTTATAAACTCATCAATGGAAAAACCCTCATACCCAATGGTGTAAATTGCAATATCGGATACGGAAGATTTATATTTTTTTATATTTTTATATATCTTGCTATTTAATGTATAGTAAGGATATAGGGAATAAACTAAATCAATTAAGTATTTTGTAGATTTATTCTGGTATTGACTATAAATAACATTTATTTCATTTTCTATTGTGTTATCGGTAGATTTTAAATTTATTTCTTTTAATGACTTTAGTTTATTATTTTTCTCCTGCTGTAAAATACCATTTTTTTGCCAAAAGTTAATGTCTTTTTCTAATTCAAAAGAATATGGTCCGTATTTATATGGTATAAATGAATAAAAACCTTTTATTTTGCAACTTAACAGAAAAGATAGCTTAAAAAGTTTAATTCGTTCAATAGGACTATTCCCAAATTTATTTATTAGATTTAAAACAATTTTTTGTTTATTAGTAATCATTTTTACCTTCTATAATTTTCGGTAATATTTTATCTAACATACCATCTTTTTGAATATAAGGGATATACATTTCATCTGCGAGTTGAAGAATCAAACGGTTACGGATTTCTGCTGTTTCTTTTGTAACACGGGTAACACTATTATCAAAGGGTGTCAGGACAAGAAGTCGTCCATCTTTTAATGGTTTTCTTAATTCTGGCTCAAGTTCTTTTTTTAATCCTCTGGCAAGGGCAATAAGTGAAAGCAAGAATGAATAACCACTGCTTTCTAATCTTTTGAAAAGATTAGTACGACAAAAACCCATCAAACGTTTTCCTGCTCTTGATAAATTTGCAATTATTATTTCCTCTTCTTTATTAGATTGAATCTTGGGTTTTTGTTCAAGGTAATTGGCTAATCCATAACGTGAAAGATTTAGGCCATTTATTGTGTCAACCACTTTTTCTGAATATAATTTTGCATATTGGTCGTTTTCATCATTCGGGGCAAAATCATATTCAACCTTTTTAGGGATTCTCTGTGGAAAGTAAAATTTTGTTCCATCTGAAAATGTTAAATATTCACGATTATTTATTGGGTCTTTTTCAGCATAATTTTTTTTAATAAAACTTCTTGTTCTACGAACCATATAAAGTCTCATTAATTCTCGCCAATCATCAGCAAAATCACTTTTTTCAAAAGCTTTTATACTTCTAATAAATGTTTCTGGATATTTAGCCATAAATTGAATTTGCCCACCAATACTTTTAATATATTGTTCGGGACTTAGACCAAGGTCTTTATCATCAGGTATGAATAATCTTAATTGATTAGAAATATCAAGATACGACTTATTATAAGGGGTTGCTGATAATAAAATTACTTTACTTTCATTCTCTTCAAGATATTCTTTTATGGCTCTATAACGTTTACCTTCACTATTCCTTAGATTTTGACTTTCATCAATTATCACTAAACGAAAACGTCTCAATCCTGGTAATTTTCTTTGTACTTCACCTAAAGAGATTACATATGCTCTTAGTCCATATTTTAGTCTATATCCTTCCCACATAGAGCATAAATTGGGTGGGCAAATTATAAGGGTTTCATAGAATAAGTCATCCTCAAATATTTTTGCAATCGCAGTTGCAGTAATTGTTTTTCCTAATCCAACAACATCACCAATTACCACACCATTTCGTTTACCTATATGATGCGCCGCAATTAAGACTGCTTTTTTCTGAAACTCAAGTAGTTCCTTTTCAAACACTTTTGGTAGTTTAAATTCACTTAACCCTGCTCTTGCTTCTTGTGAAAGGTGATAGGCCATCTTTAAATAAATATGGTATGGTGGTCTTAATCTATCTGCTGCCCAACTGTTATCAATGACTTCAATTAATTCTTTTGTAATATCTATACACCAACGGTCTTCCCAACGTTCTTTAAACCAGTTGGATAATTTATTTGCAGCATCAGAATCTAAAACATCAATATTTAGCTCACCTTGTTTTGAAAGCCCGGCTAAAGTAAGATTGCTACTGCCAAGAAAACCTATAACTGGAACCCGCACATCATCGCTATAAGCAAGATAAAGTTTTGCATGAAGTTGATATCGTAGATAAAGTTTCACAACAACTTTATTTTCTTTCATTTGTCGTGATAATTTTCTTAGTGCTTGTTCATCAATTTCAGATGGACTCCCAATAATAAGTTGCTCTTTAAATTCTTGTGCTAATTTTTTCTTAATCTTATTAACTTTTGCATGATCTATTATTTTTCCTTCATCTGAAACAAAACTTTCTCTTAAAATATCTAATGGTAGTTTTTGCATCCCGACGAGAAGCCTGCAATAACGTTGTTTTTTCTCTTGTCCTTCTATAATTATACCACCTGGGAGTTTATCAATTAAATCCGAGACCTCTTTCCAACCTCTCAAATTAAAATAACCAACACAAAAGTCAGCCCTTTTAGAGAGATTAAGAGTATCTATTAACCCTTGTACTAGATTATTTTCAATATTGTCATAGATTGTTGGCATATAATTCCTTTTTAACAGAAAAAACGAATGATTTTTAGGTAGTTTGATTTGTGTTTAATCATAATGTAAAATTGCAATACATTTTTACATCATTGTAAAAAACTATACATTTTTAAAATTTATGAGATTGCTTCGCGATCACTCGCAATGACAAAAAATCAATAAAGGTCGCTGTCCCCTTTTTCGAAAATGGGTGTCCCTATTTCACTATCGTCCCTATCTGTTCACCACAAATTGCTTTTATAATATTTCCTCTTTTATTTAAATTAAAAACAATAATGGGAATATTGTTTTCCATACAAAGAGAAACCGCAGTGGTATCCATTATTTTCAAACGCTTTTTTATAAAATTCATATGACTAATGTGTTTATATTTAACAGCTTTCTTATTCTTTTTTGGGTCAGCATTAAAAATACCATCAACCTTAGTGCCTTTTAAAATAACTTCTGAACCAATTTCAATAGCCCTTAAAGAAGCAGCAGTATCTGTAGTAAAATATGGATTACCAGTACCACCGGCAAATATTACAAGTCTTCCTTTTTCTAAATGTCTTATGGCCCGTCTTCTTATATATGGCTCTGCTAATTTCTGCATCTCTATGGCTGTCTGAACCCTTGTCCACACACCTTGCTTTTCTAAGGCATCCTGTAAAGCCAAAGCATTTATTACCGTGGCTAACATCCCAATGTAATCTGCGGAAACCCTATCCATACCCTTAGCAAAACTACCTCTAAAAATATTTCCACCACCCAAGACAATTGCTATTTGAATTTTCAAAGATTCTTTTGCTTCTTTTATCTCTGTGGCTAATCTTTCTAACACTTCTGGATTTATACCAAATTCATCTTCACCCGAAAGTGCTTCACCACCTAATTTTAACAGAACTTTTTTATATTTAGGTTTATACATTTTATTTCTCTCCTAATTTGTACCTAGCAAATCTTTTAATTATTATATTTTCACCGATTTTTGCTATCTTTTGTAACACCAGGTCTTTAACTAAAATTTTATCATCTTTTATAAACTGTTGTTCAAGTAAACATATATCTTTGTAAAACTTTTCTAATTTACCTTGCACAATTTTATCTATAACATTCTGTGGTTTCCCTGACTTTAATGCTTCATTCCTGTAAATTTCCATTTCTCTCTTAATAACATCATCTGGTATATCGTCTCTTTTTACATATAATGGATTCATAGCAGTGATTTGCATGGCAATATCTTTTACTAATTCTTTGAAATCATCTGTTCTGGCAACAAAATCAGTTTCACAATTAACCTCAACCAGACAACCTACTTTACCTTCCATATGAATATATGAAAAGACAGTGCCTGCACCCGCTACCCTACCTGCCTTCTTCTCTGCAAGAGAGATACCCTTTCTTTTTAAATATTCAATAGCCTTTTCCAGATCACCCTTAGAATACTCCAATGCTTCTTTACAATTCATTATTCCAGCACCAGTCTTTTCTCTAATTTCAGAAATAACTTTTGTAGAAATCATTCCCCACCTCCCTGTTTATACGTTTTTCTTTTCGCCACTGGTTTTCTTTTTCCTTCTACCTCTTCTTCTTCTTCTTCAAACTTACTTATTATTTTTTCCATTTCCTCATTAGTACTTACCGGTATTTCAATCTCATCTTCTTTCTTTTCTTCTACCGGCATTTCAATCTCATCTTCTTTCTTTTCTTCTATCATCGTTACTTCTGTTTTTCCTTTAACTCCTTCTAAGACTGATTCAGCAATTAATGATGAAACAAGTTTTATAGATCTTATGGCATCATCATTCCCGGGAATCACATAATCAACCTCATCAGGGTCAGAATTAGTATCAGCAATTCCTATTATAGGAATTTCCAATTTTTTTGCTTCAAGTATTGCCGTTCTTTCCTTTTTAGTATCAACTATAAAAATACAAGACGGGAGTTGATCCATTCCTCTTACCCCACCAAGCACTCTTTGTAGTTTATCCATCTCTTTTTCTAACCCAGCAACTTCTTTTTTAGACAATTTATCAAAAGACTCTTCTTTCATCTTTTCCAATTCTTCCAATCTTTTCAAAGATTTTCTAATTGTTTTAAAATTAGTAAGCATACCACCCAACCATCTACAGACAACATAAAACATATTACATCTCTTTGCTTCCTCCATAACAATTTCTTGTGCTTGTTTCTTTGTTCCAACAAATAAAACATAATTTCCTTTACTGGCCAAATCTCTTACAAAATCACATGCCTCCTTTAATTTCTTTACAGTTTTTTGCAAATCAATTATATATATACCATTTCTTTTCCCGTATATATATTTTTCCATTTTTGGATTCCATCTTTTAGTTTGATGTCCAAAATGAACCCCGGCCTCAAGCAACTGCTTCATAGATATTACTGGCATAAAATAACCTCCTTTGGTTTTATCCTCCGCTTTCTCATCCTTAATAGATCCGCCTTAGGCGGAACCCCTATTTAAGTCAAAAGCGTGTGAAATTAATTACTAAATATATTATCAAAAAATTATATCACTTTTTTACATAAAAATCCATACTTATAATTTATGTTCTATAATGAGCATTGATTTTTATATACTTCTCTGTTAAATCACATGTCCATACATTAGCTTTTCCTTGACCAATATTCAAATGGACAATAATCTTAATATTTTTTTTACTTAATATTCTATTAGATTCCTTTTCATTAAATTTAACTTCACAACCATCTTTCGCCATTAAAAGTTTATCAAAATACATATCTACTTTATTTTCCCTAAAATAAACACCTGAATTACCTAAGGCTGACATGATTCTTCCCCAATTTGGGTTAGCCCCATGCATAGCGGTCTTAAATAAATTAGACTTAGCGATACTTAAACCTGCTGATTTTGCTTGATTTTTATCTTTGGCACCTAAAACTTCAATTTCAATAAACTTATCTGCACCCTCACCATCTTTCACTATCATTTTGGCTAAATTTGTCATCACATATTTTAAGGATGATAAAAACTTATTATAATGTTTGTCTTTTTCATTGATAGCTTTATTCCCAGCAAACCCATTAGCCAGTATACATACTGTATCATTCGTACTTGTATCTCCATCTACTGTAATTGAGTTAAATGATTCTGAAACTACTTCTTTAAACGCAGTATCAAGGTATTTCTTATTTATAGAAACATCACTTAATATAAATGAAAGCATGGTGGCCAGATTAGGATTAATCATACCCGAACCTTTGGCTAGACCTAATATGTTGCATTTTTTACCATCTATCATAAATGAATCTAAAATAATCTTCGGGAAAGTATCTGTGGTTATGATAGCCGCTGCACACTTTTGCCAGTGACCATAGTTTAAATGTCTGCAAACTTTCTTAATTCCATTTATTATTTTATTAATGGGTAAAATAACACCTATCACACCTGTTGAAGCCACAAGAACTTCTTGTCTTTTAATATTCAAAGCATCTGCACTGGTTTTTGCCATAAGATTTGCATGTAATAATCCAATCTTACCTGTGCATGCATTAGCATTCCCGCTATTTACAACTATCGCTGATATTTTTCCGTTTTTAATATGTTTTTGACTTAAAATAACCGGGGCGGCTTTTACTTTATTTAAAGTGAATACGGCCGAGGCAACTGCAGGAACTTCTGAATAAATTATGGCCAGGTCGTTTTTATATTTTTTTATTCCACAATGAAGTGAACCTGCTTTAAAACCTCTTATTTTATACTTCATGGCATGAGCCCTATTTCTTTTAAAGCAGTCTCTTCTGGAAGGTTTAGCATTAAATTCATATTCTGAATAGCCTGACCGGAAGCACCTTTAACCAAATTATCTATAGCAGAAATTACAATTAATCTATTTAATCTCTCATCTACTTTTAAGCCAAGATCACATAGATTAGTTCCAAAAACATATTTGGTTTCAGGATAAGAATTTAATGGTAAAACTCTTATGAACTTTTCATTTAAGTAAAATCCTTTATAAATTTTTAAACAATCCTGCGTTGAAACTTTCTTTAATAATTTAATACTTATTGTCGTTAATATTCCCCTATTAACCGAAACTAAATGAGGCGTAAATGAAACTTTTATTTTCTGGCTACATATATTTGAAAGTTCTTGCTCTATTTCTGGAGTATGCTGATGGACTCCAATTTTATATGCTTTAATATTCTGATAAGTTTCAGAAAAATGATATTGAGTTGCTATCTTTCTTCCTACACCGGAAATACCTGAAATTGAATTTATAACTATATCGTTAATATCAACTAATTTATTTTTCAATGCAGGAATAGTTCCAAGTATAACACTTGTTGGATAACAACCAGGATTTGTAACAAATTCTGATTTTTTAATCTTATCTCTATAAATCTCAGGTAAACCATAGACACTCTTTTTAAGTAAATTAGGATATTTATGTTGGACACCATACCATTTTTTATACAGTGCCTTATCCTTTAATCTAAAATCACCACTTAAATCAATAACTTTTTTGCCAAATTTTAACATTTTAAAAACAGCCGTCATTGATTTAGTATGTGGCAAACATAGAAATACAAGGTCACTCTTTTTTGCAATATTATCTGGAATAAATTTTTCAAGTTGAATATCAATATTAAAAAAAGGCAATATCTTGTTTAACTTTAAACCCGAGTAACTTTCGGATGTTAAACCAGTTATTTCGATATGTGGATGTTTTAAAAGAATCCTTATTAATTCTATTCCCGTATATCCTGTTGCTCCAACTATAGATATTTTGTATTTCATTCTATTATCCCCTTTAAAGTGAATTGTAGTTGCCCAATTCACCCTGCACCAATCGGTGGGCAAATCAGGACGCCTGATAAATCAGGCAACTACTTAATTTAATTTGATTTCTATTACAGACTTCTCTTTTAACTTTTTTACAAAATCATCAAGTTTTTCCCTGAACTTTTCTTCATAAACTTTATCTTTTACTGCCTCTCTGATTTCCGTGGCAATGTTATTAATGTTTATTTTATCTGATAATTTATAAACTTTTTCTTCTTTTTTTTCATCTAACTTCATTAAATGAACCTCATTGGAAATTTTAATTATACTACTAATCTCCCCTTCTTTTAAAGAGAAGGCTATCTTGTCAAGTTCCTCTCTTAAAATACCTTTTTTGAACCAACCTAAATCACCGCCATTTGCTTTTGTATTCTCATCATCTGAATAAATCTTGGCTAACTCAGAAAAATCCTTACCCTCTTTAATTTGTTTTAATATTGATTCTATTTTTTCCTTTGCTTTTCCTTCTGTAACTGTATCAGTTATTTTTATTAATATATGCCTGATTTTCACTTCTTCCGGTGCTTTAAACTTATCTATATTTTTATCATAATAATTCTGAACATCACTAAAACTTACTTCTATATTCTTTTTAACCATTTCATTTATTAATTTTTGTACTATGAGGTTTTCTTTTATCTTTTGTTGTTTAAACTCTTCTATGGTTAACCCCTCGCTGGCTAAATACTCTTTAAGTTGTTCTTCACTCCCAAAATTACTTTTTGCATTTTCATACGCAGTCTCTAACTCGTTTTTACTTGCTTCAATATTTTTTCTTTTTGCCTCCTGAACAATCAATCTTTGATCTATCATTTGTTCTAATATCTTCTTTTTTATGTTCATCTCGTCTTCTGGTTTAATTTTCTCGTTAATTTGCATTGTAAAGGTTTTATATACATTATTAAACTCGCTAAATATTATGGCTTCATCATTTACGACAGCAATAATTTTATCCACTAAAGTTTCACTATAAGAAAAATTAATAATAATAGTATTAAGAACCAATAACCAGATAATATTAAATCTCTTTATTTTCATTCTTCCACCTCCACATAATTTTTATTTATCTTTACCTTAGATTCTTTTCTTAACTCTTTTATCCAATTTTTAAAACACTTATTTTTATTTTCTAATTTTAATTTCTCTTTAATGTCTTCTCTTGCTTCTTTTAAACTTTTAATTCCCTTTTTCTTTTTATCAACAACTTTAAATATATGATATCCATAATCTGTCTTTACAATATCACTTATTCTGTTGGGAGGTAAATTAAAGACTACCTTAACAATTTCTTGTGGCATTTCATCTCTTGTGAAGTATCCTAAATCACCTCCCTTTTCTCCTTCCGGACTAATAGATTTTATTTTAGCTAACCTTTCGAAACTCTCGCCATTTTCTAATCCTTTCTTTATTTCCATTATCTCCGTCTTAGTCTTTACTAATATTTGATAAGCATGAACCATTTCATTATATTTAAAATTATTTAAATTATTATTATAATACTTTTTAATTTCGTTATCAGTTATTTCTATATTTTCAACTTGTTGCAAAATTACCTTTTCAAATACCGTTTGCTCTTTTATTTCCTTCTTCCATTCATTAAAGGTAAGGCCATTACTCTTTAAAACATCCTTAAAATCCTCAGTAAAAAAATGCTCACTAATCTCTTTTAACTTTTTTTCAATTTCTTTGTCTGTAATGCTAATATTTAGTTTTTTTGCTTTTTGTAAAACTATTCTCCTCTCTATTAGTTTATTTATTATTTCATCTTTTGAAAGACTTTCATCATCAATTCCCTTAAAACAGATTTTATTAACCTTTTCAAATATTGTTAATTCCCTTTCAAATATTGGCTCATCATTTACTAAAGCAATTACAATATCCAACCTTGTAGTTTTACCACAACCTGTTATAATAAATAGTAAAACCAGGGACAGACACCATTTTTTTTTAAACACAAATCTCCTTTCTTTCAATAGAAATTATATCATATTTTTTACACAATCTCAATTTTTTTTACTTATTTTTAACCTTATTCATTTTAATTCTTATTAAATCCTTAATTACCTCTTTTAAATGTTTAAATGGGTTAAGTGTACTTTTAATGTTATCTGTCCAGACTACCGGAACTTCTTTAATCTTATATCCCAAATTTTTTGCAATAAATAAAATTTCAACATCAAAAACAAATCCATTTATAGTTTGTTTACTAAATATTGGTTTAATAACCTCTTTCTTAAAACATTTAAATCCACATTGTGTATCTTTTATCTCCCATAAATAAAAAATTCTCCTGACCACATGAAATAGCCAACCAAGGAATCTCCTTAAAATTGGCTGATACAATTTTATTTTAGAACCACGAATTCTGCGTGAACCTATAACGACATCATAACCTTGTTCAAAAAATTTAAGCATATTTTGTATCTCACTTATTGGTGTTGACATATCAGCATCAGCAAATAGTACATATTGGCCATCACCAACAAGCATACCGCATTTCACACTATACCCTTTTCCACTATTAACCTTATTGTTAATTAATTTTATATTTTTATATTTTGAACTTAATTCTTCTACTACTTTTGATGTTAAATCATAACTCCCATCATTTACAACTATAATTTCAAATTTAAATCTCTCCTTAGAAAGATAATTTTCTATTATATTAATTGCTTGGCCAATTCGTTCTTCTTCATTGTAAGCAGGAATAACTATTGTTAAATCTTTATCTTCCATATTACCATCCTACTAAATATTAGAACTAAAATACTAATAAGCGTTATACATAAACCTATCGTAAAAGTTATCGGTTCATATGAAAACTTTATTTCATGTTTTCCTTTATTTAAATAAACACCCCTATATAAATAATTTGCTCTAAGAATTTTGTTTTCTTTACCATCAATATAAACTTTCCAACCAGGATAGTACGAATCAAGAAAAACAAGCATACCTTCTTTAAACATATCTGCTTTTATTACAACTTTTTCGTTCTTATAATCAACTATCTCCACTGTCCCTATATTTTCTTCCACTTTTTTCACTCCGTCCCAAATAAATCGGGACGCTACTTTTTCCACTTCTTTCACTATAATTGCTTCTTTCTCAGGAATAAATTGATTATTTTTTATTAAATTAAGTGCCTCTTCATTACTCTTGGCGATTTTAACCTTGTTCACTAAAAAAACCCTTGGTAAATAGTTAATATTTTCATACAGGTTTACACCATCGATCTTGATTAAAAACTTAAAATTTTTATCTTCAACCTTATTACAACTTATAACATATTTTACATTTAACATGTCTAAAAATCTTGTAGCCGAAGGGTTTTTCTGTTTTTTCAACAAAAACATAAATTTATCCTGTTCTTTTGTTTGCAAGGGGTCATAACCATCCGCATTAAAAACTTTATAAATCATATTGTAATTATTATATAATATTCGTTTAACATCATAAACAAAATATTCGTATGGTCTATTCTCTTTTAAGCCTTCGTTAAGAAAATAAGATATATTGAAAATTCTATCCGTATTTGGAGTTACAATTACCCTGAAAAACGATTTGTCCAATTTCAAGAAATCAACTATTTTCGGTCTTTCAAAAAAAATCTTATCAGATATTAACGGATTCAAATTCACACCAAAAATAAATAAATCAAAAATTGCTAAAAGAATTAATAAAAATTTAAAAATATTTAAACTTATTTTTTTCAACATAACAGTAAAACATAAAACAATCAATATCGCAGAAAATATTGCTGCCTGAAATAAAGAGTTAGACATAATTTGTTTCCCAAACGAATAAAATACCAGAAGGGCTAATGCAGAAAATATAAAAAGCACTATGAGAATGTTTCTAAAACTTTCTTTGATTTTCTTTTCTATATTTTTAAAACCATATCCGGCTAAAATACTTAATATAAACACATTAATATACATAAGAGTAGCCGGGTATCTTATTAATTTAAATGGAAAAACATATTTGTACAACAAATAATAAACTGGTGTATATTTTCCAAATGCAAGAATTAAAAAAAATAAAAAAGTTAGGACAAGAAAGAGAACGAATCTTTCTTTTTTAAATACAGAGAAAATTGCGTATATAGCCAGAACAAATGGAAGGAAACCAATATAAAAACTTATTACCCAAAATTGAGATCCACCCAGATAATTAGATGTTGATGGATCTCCAAAAAAATATGGAAATATGAAATTAATCAAATGAGAAGGCAGTAAGGACCAATGAGCCGCTGTTTCAAAAGATAAACCACTACCTCTATTTGAATTAAATACATATTCAACAAAAGGTAGTATTTGAACCATGGATAAGCATATTGAAAATATAAATAAACCGCCAAAAATTAATATATTTTTAATTATATTCTTTTTAAACGCTATAGAAAACCATAATATGTAGGCTAATAGAAATATAAAATTATAAAAGTAAATCTGAGCACTACCAGCAAAAATTGGCAAACTCATAAAAATAGAAGCTAAAAAGAAATATTTCATTTTATAACTTTCAAACAATCTCTTGATAAACAAAAATATCAATGGAATCCAGATAGAGGCAGAAAATACGCTGAAAAATTCTACTCGTGTTAAAAGATATCCATTTAACATAAAGATCAAACCTGTTAAGAACGATGCATAATTACTTAATTTCAAATCTTTGGCTAAATAAAACGAAAACAGCCCGGCTAAAAATATATTCATTAGAATAAAAAATTTTAAAGCATATGAATAAGGCAGGATATAAAAGATTAATTTTAAGGGATTAAATACGGCTGACTGTAAATTGGCTAAGAAAGGAGCACCATGACTAACATATGGATTCCATAAGGGGATACAACCACTGTTTATGCTCTCATTGGCAAATACCTGCCAGGGGTAAAACTGTAATATTGTGTCTCTGTAAAATAGTATCTTATCTGTAAATAAAATATTAAACCAGAATAAAACCAAAACAAGAAACAAAAAGAAAAGAGGAATATAGTTAGATTTTTTCAAAGTTCTTTCTCCAAATCTTGCATCACATCTTGTATCTGTTTTAAACTTTTTTGAAGTTCATTAAGAGCATCTTTTATCTTTTGCTTTTTTAATTGAAAATCCAAATATTTCTCGTCTCTTATCCTCCTTAGTTCTTTTAATCTATTATTTATGTTTAAATCTAAAGGATTAGACAATACAATTCTCTCATATACTCTTATGGCTTCTTCAATTAGTCCTTGTTGAACACATATTTCAGCTACTGTTGGAGTTTCTAACCTATCCTTAAAATCATTAATTTTAGAATTGTTTTTCTGAATCAAATTTACCTGTTCTCTAATTTTATCTGCTTCTTCAAATCTATTTTCGTATCTTAAGATTGTTTCTAACATAGTCTTGGCTAAAATATTTAAGTGATCAACTATAAGAATCTTCTCCAATTCCTCTTTAGCTTCTTTAAACATATCTTTCTCAAGAAACATTTTTGAAAGAAAAACTCTTATATTTAAATTTTCGGGATTAATTTCTAAACCTCTTTTACATACATTCATTGCTTCTTCTTTCATACCGTTTCTATGATAAAGTTCTGCCAATTTCAAAAAAAGCATACTATCCGATTCATCTTCTAATTTTCTCTTCATATCTTCTATTTCTTTTAAAATACTTTCTTCCATTTTTTATCTCCTTTTTTTAAGCAAAATGAGGGTTATTAAAACTCCCAGAAAAGAAATTAACGAAATAATAGCACCTATGACAAAAGTAGCCGGCCTGAATATAAACTCTATTTTATGATTACCTTTTTTAACCTGGACACCGCGATAAATATAATTCGCTGGATAAATTTTCTCCTCCTGACCATCAACATATACTCTCCAGCCAGGATAATATGTATCGTTTAAGACGATCATACCATCCTGAGATATATCTGCTTTAATTTTAACAATATTAGATTTATATTCCTCTATATTTACAATATCTTTATCTGCCAGACTGGCATTTTTTTCATTATTAACAACCTCAACCCCCCGACCCTCTATGACCACTTCTTTTCTTGGGTCAAATTCATCACTAAAAATATAACTAAAAGCATCTCTCTCATTATTTACTAATTTTATATTCCGGGTAAAATAACAATGCGGTAGTAAAACATCATTTTTGTATATTTTAACTACCTTGAAATCTTTAACCAATTTTAACAACGAAAGTTCTAAATCCTTATTTGTAAATAAATATTTAGCATTAATTAACGACAAATATCTTGTTTTTGGTTTTTTAATTACAGCATTAAAGAAATCATTATATCTTTTTACATTTATTGATTCATATCCACCTGTAAAATAGATTTTATATTGCATATTTTGATTTGGATAAAAAATAAGATTAGCATTCCTCATTGTTTCTTCAAATGTTTCTCCAAACAAAAAGAATCTTTCCTGACCTTTTAAATAAATCATTACTCTGTAAAAAGACTTATCCTTATCTACTAATTTAACACTCTCGGATTTACTGTTATAAATTTCTTTTGAAAGACGGGGATTTAAAGTAAATCCATTTATAAACAAATCAATAGTCAAACCCATCACTATTAAGACTCCTGCGATTTTTACATTTAATTTCTTTTTCACAATACATATTATAAGTATCAAACCTATAAGCAAAAATATTACTGTTTGAAAAAGTGAATCAAAAATAATGCTATATTCTTCCACCAATCTATATACATTTGAAAGTTCTATATCAGGAAAGAAATTTTTCTTATAAAAAATTAGAATTGGTTCTTTAAATAAATATAGCATTCCTACTAATAAACCAAAAAAACCAAGAATAAAAAGTATTATATTCCTGAATATTATTAAATTTTTGTTGTCTTTTTTATTTAAAATGTAATCTATTCCAAAACCAGCGATTATAGAAATAGAAAAAGTTGCTAAAAATAAAAATTTCACTGGATAACGGATTAATTTAAATCCCGGTAAAAAATCATAAAATATCCTGTATAAAAAGTTATAACTACCAAATGAGAGAAGTATGGAGACAATAAACACGCCTGTAAAAAAATACATTATTTTAACTTTTCTCTTCTCTTTTTCTTTTCTCAAATTCAACAATGCATAAATTGATAAAATTAAAGGTAAAATTCCAATATAAAAACTTTTTAGCCATAGTTGGGAAATATCGTAAGAACCAACATACCTCTTAGTTATATCTCCAAACAACTTTGGGATAAAAAAATTAAAAATGTGTTCCGGGGGTAAAGACCAAAATAAATTACTTTGATAACTTATCTTCGCTGAAAGGTGTATTCTATCTGAATATCTTAATAACTCCATAAACGGTAAAAACTGAAACGCTACAAGAAGTAAACTAATTATACCGGCCACAGGTAAAATATATACTGAATTTTTCTGCTTTATGAAAATTGTATTATATACAATCAATAAAATTACCGTACCATATATAATTGTAGGTTCGCCCCCCAGAAATTCTATCCCAATTAAGACACTTAATAATAAAATATAAAAAAATTTCTTATGTGCCAGGTTTTCAAACAATGCTTTATGAAAACACATGAAAACTAAAGGGAGCCATATGACGGAAGATAAGGTGCTCACCATATCAACTACTGAAACCAGATAACCACTAAAAGTAAATATTATAGCAGAAGTAAATGAAGAAAGAGGGGATAGTTTTAATTCATTACATAAAATGTAAACAAAGAGACCAGCAAAAAAGAAATGTATAATAATAAACAATTGAAATCCATAGTTAAATGGTAAAATATAATGAATAATGCTTAATGGATAAAATACCTGTGATTGTAATGTAGCAAAAAATGGAGAACCAGATGATATATAAGGATTCCATAAAGGGACTTCTCCACTTCTTATACAATTAGAAGCATATAACTTATAAGGATAAAAATATCTGTAAATATCCCTAAAACAGAAAACATTATCTAAAAATAATATATCAAAAAAAAATAAAATTATTAAACCAGTAAGTATACTTAAGATTATTACATTTAGGTAAGTTCTTTTAAACATAAAATTTTTTTAACAATCTTGTTTGGGCTTAAATTAGAAGTATCAATAATATAATCTACATTATTCACATAATAAGGAAATCTAAAATCTAATAGTTTTTTAATCGTTTTTAACTTGTTAGAATAATTCAACAGAGGTCTTTTCTTGTCTTTTATAACCCTTTTCAAAATACTCTCGGGAGAAGACATTAAACTTATCAATATTCCATTTTTTCTCAAATTATTTACATTTTTTTCTAATAAAACTACCCCACCGCCAGTAGATATAATAGTGTTTTTTAATTTACTTACATCTCTTACAACTTCTTTTTCAATAATCCTGAATTTTTTTTCTCCATCTTCTTTAAATATTTTACTTATAGATTTACCTATTCTTTCTTCTATGATTTCATCCACATCTATAAACTTAAATTCTAATTTCTTAGCCAGAATCTTGCCAATGGTAGTTTTACCTGTCCCCATAAAACCTAAAAGAATGATATTTTTCATATTAAAAATTTTTCACATACTTAACATAAGAATTGTAATTTCTCTTAACTTCATTTAAACTATCTCCACCAAACTTCTCCAAGAACAAAGATGCTATTTCAACTGATGCAACTGCTTCTGCGACAACACATGCCGAAGGAACGGCACAAATATCAGACCTTTCAACAGTTGCTTTTGCTTTTTTCTTTGTGATTATATCTATAGAATTCAATGGTTTATATAATGTAGATATCGACTTCATTACTGCTCTTAAAATTATATCTTCTCCATTACTTATACCACCTTCAATCCCTCCGGCATTATTTGTTTTTCTAAAAAATTCTTTTGCTTTATAAAATATTTCATCATGATATTTAGAACCAGATAAACTCGCTCCTCTAAACCCTAATCCTATTTCAACTCCCTTAATTCCAGGTATACTCATCACCGCACCAGCCAATCTGGTATCTAATCTTCTATCCCACTGCATAAAACTTCCAAGTCCAACAGGAACATTAATCACTTTTATCTCAAAAATCCCCCCTATTGTATCTTTTCTTTTTTTAATTAAATCAATTCTTTTTATCATCCTTTCTTCTGCTTTCTTATCAGCACATCTTAAAAGAGAATTCTCTATTCTGGCTAAATCTTTTATTGTCATATTTTTTAAATCTGTTTTTATGCCTCCAATTTCTACAACATATCCAGCCACCACTATATTAAACTCTTTAAGTAGTTTCTTAGCCACAGCACCGGCGGCTACTCTGACTGCTGTTTCTCTTGCACTTGCTCTCTCTAAAACATTTCTCACATCTTCATAATTGTATTTTATTACACCTGATAAATCAGCATGACCGGGCCTTGGTGTAGTTATTGGTGGAACTTTCTTATCTTTCCAATTTTCCCAATCTTTATTATTAATCAAAATGGTTATAGGACTACCGATGGTTACCCCATCTCTTACGCCAGATAGAATCTCTGCAGAATCTTTTTCTATAAGCATTCTATCTCCCCGGCCATATCCCTTTTGTCTTCTTTGCAAGTCAACATTAATATCATCAATGTTTAATTTCAATCCAGATGGCATACCCTCAACAATTGTTACTAAACATTTCCCGTGTGATTCTCCACCAGTTAAAAATCTTAACATAATAAACCTCCCTTGAGGTCAAACCTTCATTTTTTATTTACCAACATCTTGTCCACATTTACCCTCATCATTTCAATCCTATTTTAACATTTCTACTGATTTTTTGCAATATATTCATTTTTGTTTTCATTCTCAATTATTCTGTTAATATTAAAATGTTTTATTCAATCCCACCTAATAGACCCATTTCTCATGACTTAAAATGGACTTGTTCAACTCATCTTTGTAAAGTTGCCATCTCAGCATGAATTTGCCCATGAGAGATTTAAACCTGTCACCGTGATTCTTTTCAAGCAGATGCACCATTTCATGTAAAATGATAAAATCCAGACAATGCAAAGGCTTTTTCGCCAATTCAAGATTAAGCCAAATTCGTCTCGACTTATAATTACATGTCCCCCACCGAGTTCTCATTCTTTTTATTTTCCAATCGTTTATTTTTATACCTGTAATATTTTGCCACTTTTGAATACGTTCCGGAACAAGTCTTTTTAATTGCTTCCTGTACCATTCATTAAATATAGCATCACGATGTTTTATTGTGTTGTTTTTTTTTGCATATAAACATATTCTCTCTTTATTTTTTATGACAACATTGGAAGTGGCATTGTGATAAAATACATTCAGCAAATATCGTTTACCAAGAAAATAATGGCTTTCGCCTGATACATATTCCCGTTTTTCTTGCCGTGGTTGATCCTCAAATTTTGTTTTCTGTTTTCTTATCCACGCAATTTTTGATACAGCAAAAAGACGAACTGCTTCATCACTAATCCTAAAAGGGGCTGCTATTCTGACTCTTCCTGCAGGAGGATATACTCCAAGATGCATATTCTTGATGCTTTTTTTCACAACATCTATTGTCAAATTTGAAATATGAAGTTTATAAGTTTTATCTGTATTCATCTTGTTTTTTGATTATTTCAAACAAGGAAGCGAATTCCTCGTCAGTCATGTGATTAAGTAGTGGTCTTATAGAAATTTTTATCTGTTTTTCCTTAATCTTATGGCCTATCCAACCATCTTGTTTAGAAGAAAGAATAGAATTATGAACATCAACTGCAAGATCCTCGTATTTACCTAAATTATCATACAAAGCCATTTTAGCTTTTGAATCAATTTTTTTGGGATAGTTTTCACCAGGTTTAACAATTTCTTTTGTTAAATCTGCTATCTTTTTTAAATACTCCTCATAACTCTTTGCCTCAGCTTTGCGTTCTTTAATAATTTCATCCAGCAATTTAGACATATCCTGATAATATTTTGGATTTGTCGGCATTTCGTCGATTATTAATCTGCGTACATTATTTTCTATAGTCTCCGCCACTGCTTCTTTATTTTTCCTGATCCCCTCCGGTAATGTATTAACAGCTTCTGGTCCTCGCTGAACAATCAATTGGATCAAAGTAAGGTCATCAAATGCAGATATCTTTTTGCTGTCTTCTGCATTTATATAACTGTCAATCAGATGCCTCATCGCCGGCTCATACATTTTCAAATCTATATAGTCACCGCTTGCCAGTTTCATTTCTGCCCGAATGTTCTCGAAATCCTTTACATCTTTTTTGATTCGTTCAATTTCTTCTTTTGTGAAGCCCGCTTCTTCCATTTCACTTGCAATATCTGCATAGGCACGAATCAAAGAAGATGCCTGCTTATACAAAGCAATGCGCTGCTGTTCCCTTTCATTCAATTCATCCGGATTCTCTGTATCACCACAGAAATATTTGGTATAAGCAACTGTATCTTTTGGCGAAGCAACAGGTTCGCAAAGTGCTTTAATACTTTCCAACGCATTATTTAGTCTTTCTTTTGCTTTTTTAAACCTATTTGATAATACTCCTTGTATATCTTCCTCATCAAAACCTTCAAACGCTTCAGATGTATAATCATCTATCGCACTCTCTAAACTTTTGAATAGGTCTTTGTAGTCAATAATATAACCATACTCCTTATCTTCCCCATCCAAACGATTTACTCTGCAAATTGCCTGAAATAAACCATGATCCTGCATACTTTTATCAAGATATAGATATGTTGCTGAAGGAGCATCAAAACCTGTCAGCAATTTATCAACAACAATCAGCAGCTTCATTTGACCGGGTTCTTTTACAAACTTCTCTTTAACTTCTTCTTCAAATTCCTCCGTTGTTTTCCCTGAAAGCATTTTTTGATATATTGTATATTGTTTTAACTTTGTAGTTACTTCTTCTTCTCCTGTACTTTCACCTTTAATATCCTGAATTGTCGGCGAATAAGAAGTTACTATCGCACATTTCTTAAATCCGGTATTCTGAAACAGTTCGTAGTATTTGCAGGCCTCATAAATACTGCCGGAGACTAACATAGCATTGCCTCTACCGCTCTGCAGTCGGTCCTTGGTCTCCATATCCAGCAATATGTCAGCAACAATTTTCTCTAATCTGGACTGTGAGCTAAGGACCTTTTTCATTGTTCCCCATCGCTTTTTCAGTCCTGTTTTAGCAAATTCGGTAAGTCCTCTTGTTTTTGCCTCAAACCACTGGTCGATCTTTTCTTGTGAGGTGATATTCTGATCTATATTGCGGGCTTCATAACGCAGGTCTAAAACCATATTGTCAGCCACGGCTTCATCGTATTTATAGACATGAATATATTTTCCAAATATTTCAATGCTTCTTTGTTTATCTTCCTTTAACAATGGGGTTCCGGTAAAACCGATAAATATCACATTTGGCAAAATCTGTTTCATGGCTTTATGTAGTTTGCCGGATTGAGTACGATGACATTCATCTACAAAGACATAAATGTCACCTTTTGCCCTAAACCCTTTTGGTAAGTTATTTTTAATATCTTCAAGATATTTATCAAAATCGGCTTCTTCTGCGGTTTCTTTCCTTCCAAATTTGTGAATTAACGAACAAAGAAGCCACTTCTCTTTAACATTTAGTTTGTCTATCAGATCTGCTCCGCTCTTTGTGCGGTATATTTCTTCTTTAACTCCGTTAAATACTCCCTCAATCTGCTTATCAAGTTCATCACGATCAGTGATAATAAGGACTCGGGAATCTTCCATATTTTCTCGAATCCACTTGGCCAACCAAACCATAGTCAGACTTTTACCGCTACCCTGTGTATGCCAAATAATACCGCCCTCTCGCTTTCTAATATATTTTTGGGCCTCTTTTACACCAAAGTATTGATTATGACGACAAAGTTTCTTTCTCCCAAAATCATAGACTATAAAGTCGTGAATTATTTCTAATATTCTTTCTTTATTGCACAATTGAAGCAAATGCTGATCAATCTTGTTTTCTGCATTTCCACTTTCTTTCCACTGAAGATAATACTTTTCCTGAGTTTCTATTGTGCCATAACGCAATCCTTCAGTGTCGTTCCCTGCCATTACAAACTGTATTGTAGTAAAAAATGGCATTATAAACTTTTTATCTTGACTATCAAGGTTTTGACGAATCCCCTCGGAAACAGATATCGTACTGCGTTTCAATTCCAAAATACCAATCGCAATACCATTAATGTATAACACAATGTCTGGACGCTTATCATTTTCACCTCTAATCGTCACCTCTTCGGCAAACGCAAAATTATTTTTTTCTGGGTTATTCCAATCAATGAGCCAAACTGTCTGGAACTTATCACCAATATCTTCTTTGACCTTAACACCATAACGCAAAAGTGAATATGCTTCTTTGTTTAACTCAAATAAACTTTTGCCTATGTTGGTTTGTATTCGGGATATTTCATAGATAGCTTTTTCAATAACAATTTCGTTATACTTCATTCCTTTTAGGTAATTATGCAGGATCTTCTTTTCAATATTACTATTATCTTCACGCTCTTTCCAATTGCCCAAATATTCATATTTGAGCTGCTTACTAAACAGTTCAACAATACGATTTTGAGTTATTCTTTCTATCTGACCAACTTTTTGTGTCATATCAGCCTAATTTTCCCGGTAAGCAGTTCTTGCATCATCCCTTGCTTTATCATTTTGTATTTATCTAACTTTTGATTCAACTGCGAAATCTCTGCGTCTATGTCGGAGAGGATGGTGACAATGGCGGTTTGTTCTTCTTTTGTTGACGGTGTATTTATCTCAATTTTATACATTTCCGATTTGTTAAGCTTTGCCCTTGTTCCACTTGCGAGAAATCTCAAGATATTTTTATGAACCAAAGAGTAGAAAATGAAGTCCTGATTGTATCTCTCTTTTGCTTTTAAAATATGTGCATGATTATTGACCCAACATTCACCCTTCATTCTGTAAGCTATTGGTCTAAAATGATATTCATCGAAATATCCACCGTCTTCAGCTATCAAGATAATGTCATCATCAATCATGTATTCGTTGATAAAATCGAGAATCCCATTTGCACCACAATAGGGATAATCGCCTTTCATCGTTAATCTTTGAGAATCGTTTAGTGGCACACGCAAATTGTCCAAGCAATAAATAACTTCATCAAGTGTTTTCACTTCCCACTTCCCGCTAAACCCCGGCAATCTTTTTTTGCCGGTGAGGAGCTGTTGCATTGTGCCTTGTTTGATGGCTTTCTTCTTGGCAATCAGTTTTTCCAAGTGTTCAATCAACGCGTCAGTGTCAGAGAGAACAGTGGCAATGGCGGTTTGTTCGGCAATTGTTGGTGGAAACATAATGGACATTTCACTAAGTGTATCCATTGTAATATACGGCGTATTTCCTGCATTTACTTCTACCCTTATTCTCTCCTGTAAATTTCGATCCATGAATAATTTTATGAACAAAATATTTTCTGTAAAATCAGACAAAACATAAGTCCGCTGATATGCATTAAACTTTCCATTATAATAATGAATATAACCGACATTTGCACCATTGCCCGATACAAGTAAAGCCTCTGTATCAAAAGCATATTTATTAATAAAATAATAATTCTTTGCACAAGTATAAAATCGATATTCTCCATTTTCTACCATAGCGTTTGCGTCTAATTTTCCAGTAGTAATTCTACCCACCACCTCACCCAACTTCTTCACTTCCCACCCCTCCGGAATAACCCCCACCTCACTCTGTTTATATCCTTTTGGAACATTACTCATTATTCCCTCCCATCAATTCCGCTTCAATATCTTCAATACTTGGCAGGCTTGATTTCAGGTTTTCGGGTAATGATTGAGTGAGCTGATATTCTGAGATCCCCATAGGTTTATGGATGTCACTCAAAGCATATTCGACGACTGTTTTGTCTTTGCTTTTACACAAGAGAATACCGATGGTAGGCTGGTCATTTTCTTTCCTGTAGTGGCTGTCTATTGCTTTTATATAAAAGTTAAGTTTGCCGGTATGTTCAGGTTCAAAATCAACAGTCTTTAATTCAATTACCACATAACAATGCAAGCTGGTATGGTAGAAAAGAAGATCAATGAAAAACTCACGCTCACCGACTTGTAATGGAATCTGTCTGCCGATATAAGCAAACCCGGCTCCGAGTTCTAATAAGAATTGGGTAATATGATTGATCAACTCTTTTTCCAGCTCAAGCTCATTGTAATCTTTTGTCATGCTTAAAAAGTCAAAAATATAAGGGTCTTTTAATGTCTGAACGGCAAGATCAGACTGAGGTTTTGGTAATGCTGAATCAAAATTGGCAACAGATTTCCCTTCCCGATTATAAAGGCCGCTTTCAATCTGATGAACTAAAACACTGCGGCTCCAGTTGTGGGCAATGGTGTTCCTTACATAATAAAGAGCTTCTTCCATGTTTTTACACCTGGAGATAATGGCAATATTGTGCCCCCAAGGAATTTTGGTTAATTGGGCAACAGCCTGTTTCCCAATTTGGCCAACAGCTTGTTGGCTTAATTCAACGGTCTGAGAATAAAATAGATACCACTGCTTTACATATTTCAGATTACTGAGAGAAAACCCTTTAATGCCCGGGAACTCCGTTGTTAAATCGCGGCTAAGTTGGCTTAAAAAGCCATCGCCCCAGTTTGATGAAACCTGTTTTTCAACAATGTCCTCGCCAAGCTCCCAATAAAAGCGTAGCATTTCGCTATTTACCGCAACAGCCGCTTTAATTTGAACATTACGAACTTTTTGCTTTAGCTCGAACAACCATTTTTTATAACTTGCATTATGTTGAATTAATCGCATATTACAACCTCTCATCCTTCATCCAGCATTAATTTTTTTTTTGAATGGCAAAATAAGTTTGCCCTAAGGCAATAACCTCTTTCCGGGGGTCTCCATTTTGAACAATCAAATAACAGGCATAACGAGTAAGTTTATAATCATCAACTTGTTTAGTGGCAGTTTTGGGCATCTTTATCGTTTTGCTGAGGTCAGCAAAATGATCCATAATCTCATACCCGCTGTTCTTACAAGAAAGCATTGCCCTATCTAATACTTTAGCAAAATTACGCCATTGCACATATTCAAGTACCATGGCCAGCTCACGGGCATACCAAAATTCATGACCATCCTCTGAAAGATGCTTTATTGCTTCAAATGATTTATATTCTTTTGCCATCAAATTACTCATACACTAAACCCCATTTTCTTCAAATGCTCATCAACTTTTTTGGTGAGTGTTTCGGTTTCAGTAACGAGTGTTGGCAACGGCGCAGTATAACGTTCCGTAAGTTCTTTTATCCGTTGAGCCAAATGCTGACTCACGCGGTCCATTTCACCCTTAACATCTTTTTCAATAGTTAACATCCATTTTTCTTTAATAACAATTGATTTGATTTCAGATTGATTTAAGGTTTTATATTTTGATTTTACTTGGGAGTCCAATAACCTTGAATCTTCTTTAATATCCTTATTTAACTTTGTCTCTTCTTCTAATAATTCTAAGCATTTATTCAGCATTTTAAGTTCTTCGGCATCATCGGCATTATCTGATAACTCTTTAATCCGTTTTTGAACATCTCCTTTTGTAATCTTACCTTTATTATTGATTGCTTCTGAAAGAAGTCCTTCTTCACCGCCATATTCTTCAGCAAGTTCCTCAATCTGACGCGTAACACCTTCACTATTAGTTTCAATTTCCTGAATGGTCTTTTGTTCTTTTGTAAAATAATGGCTAATCATAATGCTCTTTGGTATCAGGTCGCACTCCCATTCATCTTTTTTGGGTTTGCCATTTTTATCCAGTATTGCTGACAATTCCACTTTCCAACCTTCTGATGCAATTAAATACAGATCGTCTTGCATTGTTTCAGCCCAATAATTCATCAAGTGCTGGTACATATCATACTTGTCAATCAATTTTGCATTTGTAAATGCTTCTAATATATCTTCTGAAATCTTTGAAATTAACTGTTTGGGTTTAACACCTACACCAACATTTTCAATGATAGATACGGTCTTTTTCTGCCAGATAATATACTTCTTCTGAATTTCTTGGGTATAAGCAGTAAATTCTGAATGCGAAAATATTGTTTTTCTGATTTCTTCCTGGCTAATCTTTATTTTACTATATCCTTTCCTTTCGCTTGCTGTAAAAAGATTACCCTTTAACGAAGGACAAATACTCCAGTAAGCATCTAATGCATCAATATCACTATTGGGAATTCCGCCTTTGAGATGCGATTCAATATCCTGAATATCTTCAGATTCATGGCTGTCTATATAGCGAGGAATGTTTAGATTATATTCGTTCTTTTCAATTTCGGCATAAGGAATCATTCGTGAATATTTTGCGGTTTCTATTTGCTTGGTAAAAACATCAACGATCTTATGAATATCCTGTGCACGCAAACGGTTCTTATTGCCGTCTTTCAAAAACCCTTTGCTTGCGTCAATCATGAAAATGCCTTTTCTGCTTCCCGCGTTCTCCTTATCCAGCACAATTATACAAGCCGGAATGCCTGTTCCATAAAAAAGATTTGCAGGTAAACCTATAATTCCTTTTATGTATCCTCTTTTTATTATTTCTTTTCTAATGTCACCTTCCGTATTACCACGAAAGAGAACTCCGTGAGGAAGAATAACTGCACCTTTGCCATTACTTTTCAAGGAACGAATCATGTGAAGAAGAAACGCATAGTCACCATTTTTTTTAGGCGGGATACCGTATCCAGTAAAGCGTTCATATTTATCTTTAACTGGATCTACCCCGTTCATCCAATTCTTGTTGGAAAATGGAGGGTTTGCTACCACAAAATCAAACTGTTTTAGTTTACCGTTTGACTCCAAAAAATGAGGATTTGAAAGTGTATTGTCTTGCCATATTAGTGCCGTAGGATTATTATGCAAAATCATATTCATTTTTGCCAAAGCAGCAGTTGCGTTATCCATTTCCTGCCCATAAATGGTAACGCCTTTCGGAGTTTCATCAGCCGCTTTTAAAAGCAATGAACCTGATCCGCACGTAGGGTCGTAAATGGTCTGATCTTGTCTTTTTGCCTGTCCTATTCCAATAACCTTTGCCATAATTCTTGATACTTCTGCCGGTGTATAAAATTGCCCCTTGCTCTTTCCGGATTCTGTAGCAAAGTTTCTCATTAAGTATTCATATGCATCACCAAGAATATCATCCCCTTCTGCCCTATTCTTACTAAAATCCAAATCTTTATTCTCAAATATTGCCACCAGATTGGAGAGACGATCTTGCATGTCCTTACCTCTACCAATCTTACCTTCATCGTTGAAATCCGGCAAATCGATATCTAGTTCATTAGCTTCTGCAAGTTTTGCTATTATTTTATTTATGCCGTCTCCAATATCCTTTTTCCCTTTAAGAGATACCATGTCTTTAAAACTTCCGCCCTTGGGAACTTCTATCAAGGCATCTCGTTGTCCTTCATACTTATCTGACACATACTTAACAAACAATAAAACCAAAACATAATCCTTATATTGTGATGCATCCATTCCGCCGCGAAGCTCATCGCAACTTTTCCATATAGAACTATATAATTGACTTTTCTTTATTGCCATATCTTCCCTCTCTTTAAAAAGTGAACGTCTAAATCAGGCAACTACATCCTTCACTGACTATTTACTATTATAATTCACCATTTTAAAAGATCTTCATTTTGCTTCCTCAAGTAATTTATTTACTTTCTTTACTGCTTCATCCAATGCTTCTGATGGTGTCCCCTTTCTCAGCAATGCTTTCTCAACTGCTTCGCTTATATATGTTCTAACTTCCTGCCAGACTTTAACCCTTGGATCACAAATAGCATTATCAAGTTGTTTTATAGCCACCAGATCAAGAGGTTGCTTCTGTAAGTGTTCTTTCATGATTTCATTTTTCAAAGCGGATTTACGCACCGGCAGGTAAGAAGTTCCTATAGCCCACTTAACAGTATTCTCAGTTGCCGTTAGATACTTTATAAACTCCCAGCATGCTCTTTGCTTAATCTTTAGACCATTACCTTTTTTGGAAAAAACAGCCAAATTTGTTCCGGCTATAGGAGCAGTTCGAATCTTCCACAAAGGAAGCGGAGCAACTCCCAATGGAAAAGAAAGTAATGGTTGTAGATATGTCCGGTGAGGATTAGTTGCAATAAAAGATACCATCCTGCCGGAAGCAAAATCATTATCAAGATAATCTTTTGTATAATAAGCAACTTTATATTTATTTACTAAATCGACTATAAACTGTAAAACTTCCTTGCCGGTTTCGTTATTAAATATCGCTCTGGTTTCTTTCTCATTAAAAAACTTACCATTATTTAAATAATATAAAATTGCGAAAATATCAACATTAGCTCTAAATCCAAATCCATATTGAATGATTTTACCTTTCGTATCTTTTTTAGTTAATTTCTTACATACTTCTAAAAATTCATTAATATTTTTTGGAGAAGAAACATTACTTTTTCTAAATATTGAAGCATTATAATAAAACATATATATACTTTTATTAAAAGGGAATGTCCAAAGAGTATTATCGTAACTATTGTTTTTAATAAATATTGGATAAACATCATTTAAATCTTCTTTTGTTAATCCCCCATACTCTTTTATTAAATTATCTATGGGTATTATGGCCGATGCTTCTTTAAATCTTGTTGTCCAGTTTTCATAAACCTGAGATATATCGGGCGGATTACCCGCAGCTATACCCGCAGAAAGTTTTAAAAGCAATTCATCATATGTGCCCACATATTGAGATTTTATCTTTATATTAGGATGGCTCTTTTCAAAATCATTTATTAAAGAAGTTAAAACTTTATCTTTAGGATCTGCCATTGAATGCCAGAATGTTATCACTACTTTCTTGTCAACATTAGAACATCCGACCAAAAAAACAACAGTAAAAGAAGTAACTAAAGTAAAAAAAGTCACACAAGTTTTAATAACTTTATTTTGCAACATAATAATTCCTCCTTTTTTTATTTTATTCCACTCGTAGAAATACCTTCCATAAAATATCTTTGGGCAAATAAATAAACTACAATTACTGGAACTGTTGTAAATGTTGCCGCGGCCATCATTAAATGAAATCTGGTACCAAATTCTGATGTGAAAGTTGATAATCCTACTGGTATCGTCCTCATCCCTTCACTACTGGTCATAATTAACGGCCAAAGAAATGCATTCCAACTTCCTATCATTGAAAAAAGCCCTACACTTATGAAGACTGGCTTTGATATTGGGAAAACTATCTTCCATAGTATCTGCCAGTGACTACAGCCATCTATACTGGCTGACTCAAATAATTCTTTGGGTAAAGTTCTAAAGAATTGTCTCATTAGAAATATACCAAAGACAGATGCTGACCAGGGAATAATTAAGGCAAAATAAGTATCAAGCCATCCTAAATTTTTTAATATAAAATAATTAGGAATTAAGATTATTTCCATGGGAATCATCATTGTCCCCAGAAATATTAAAAACAAAATATTCCTGCCCTTAAAACTTAATATAGCAAACGCATAACCGGCTAAAGCCGAAGTAAAGACCGTAAGTACTGTATTGGCCACAGTCACAAATATACTATTAAAAAAGTATCTAGCAAATGGTGCCGCCGTGAAGGATTCCAGATAATTTTCAAAATTTAATCTTGATGGTATCAATCTGGGAGGCATCATAAGAACTTCTGATTGAGATTTCAATGAAGTTAAAATCATCCATAAAAACGGACCGATCATAATGAGCGCACCCATAGTTAAAATAAAATATACTAAAATTTTTTTCATACTTCGTAGTGTACTTTTTCTCCCCAAAATTTATATTGAATTAAAGTTAAACTAAAAACAATAATAAATATTACAACAGATACTGTGCAAGCATAACTCATCTTTTGAAACACAAATGCATTCTCATATAAATAATATACAATTACTGATGTTGAATGAAGAGGTCCACCATCTCTGGTCAGCATAAATACCTGAGTAAAAGTATGGAAAGAACTTATTAAGGATACAATGGCCACAAAAAACAATGTGGGCATAAGAAGTGGAAGCGTAATATACTTAAATGCTTTAAATGTATTTGCACCATCTATCTGGGCTGCTTCATAGTATTCTTTGGGTATACTTTGAAGTCCTACTAAGAAAATTATTATATCATAGCCCAAATTCTTCCAGATACTCATTAAAATTACGGCTGGCATGGCTAAAACCGGATCAAGCAACCATTTTTGTGATGAAATATTAAATAAACTAAGTAAATAATTCAGTAATCCTGTATCAGGATGATAAATATAAAGCCATATCATGGCCACTGCATTTATAGAAGTTATTACTGGCAGAAAATAAACAGTTCTATAAAAAGACAATCCCCTTATTTTAGAATTTAAACATATAGCTATAATTAAAGAGATAATTATACTGGCCGGGATTGTTCCTAGAGCAAAATAAAATGTGTTAAATAATGATTTCCAAAATTCAAAATCAGAAAAAAGATTAACATAATTTTTAATTCCTGTGAATTCTTTGATCTTTAATATGAGGTCCCAGTTAAATAAACTTATCCACCACGAGTAAAATGTTGGAAATATATAAAAAACAAGAATTATTACTCCCGCAGGAATTAAAAAAATATACGCAAGTATTTGTTCTTTCTTTTTCATGTTTTTGTTTGTCATTTTGCTTGTGTCTGCGATTTATCTATTTGAATCTCTCCATAAATAGTTTTAACTTTTACTTTATCCTTATCTGAAGAAGTAATTTCACCTCTAACCTCTTGTCCATCTTTTAATTGTATTATTTCTCCTAAACCAATAACAGGGGAAAAAATAAAACATATTACCGTGGTAACAATAATCATTTTTTTCATTTTATCGCCTCCTCGTATTTCTCTTTTTCGTATATTTCAATTTCCGGGATTAACTTAAAATGTTTTTTGTTTTCTGTTACTAAAATTAAGTTGTGTAATATACAGGTTGCGGCTATAATAAGATCCATTATACCCAGAGAATATAAATTACCTAATTGTGATAGTTCGGCGGCTTTTTCTGCTATCTGATCATCAACAATAATTACATCAAAAAATCTCACAATATCATTTATAATATCTTTGTCTTTTATTGTTCTAGCACCTCGATATAATTCAAATTTATTTAACACACTTAAAGAAAGAATAATATTTTCTCTTTCTGAAAGTTTAATAAGAGTATCTTTTTTTTTGTTTATATGATTAATTAAAACATCAGTATCTATAAGATACTTTGTCCTTTCTATACCATATTTCGCCTGACCATATTTCGTCTGTTCTTCCATTATAGCCCTAACCTTTTTGCACGTTTAACGAAATCTTTGTTAGACTCGTCCCGCATATTTTTGATAGTTGTACTAGCACCATATGTAGCTGTAATTGATTCTTTTAATGTTATTGGCTTATTTGTATATTTTGGAATTATAACTTTAAGCCCTTCTTCTACAAGTTCACTTAAACTTTTGTGGTATGTTTTATGAATCTCCTTTATATCCTTTTTATACTTTTCATCTATATAAAATAAACTTCTAACTTTCATAACCTTCCTCCCTTTTTATACAATTTCTTTATATATAGTATATCATAAAAAAATAGTTTTGTCACATTTTAAATGTATTTTTTCTTATTGCTTTTCCATACAATTCAATGTATTTTTCTGCTGATTTTTTCCATGAAAAATCTAATTTCATATTTTTGACGATCAACTTTGACCATATCTTTTTATCATTATAAACTTCTAGTGCATTCTTTACAGCACCTATTAATGCTTTTGATGAGTAATCTGAAAATGTAAACCCTGAGCCAGTTTTTCGATTTATATCAAAGTTTTTAACAGTATCAGCCAGTCCACCAACTGCCCTTACGATTGGAACTGTTCCGTATCTGAAACTTATAAGTTGGGCCAGACCACACGGTTCAAATTTAGACGGCATTAAAATAAAATCCGAACCTGAATAAATTATATGAGCCAGCTTTTCATCAAATTTTAAACTAATGCAAATTTTTTCCGGATATTTTTTACTTAACATTTTGAGTGACTCATGATATTTTCTTTCACCACTTCCCAGAATTATAAACCGAACATTTAACTTCATCAAATCGTCTATTGACTCTATAAATATATCAATACCTTTTTGATTATCCAATCTAGTTACCAGACCAATAGTAGCCGTATTAATATTAAATGGAATGTTAAACTTATTTAACAGATGTTTCTTTATTTCTAATTTCTTACTTATACTTGCAATATTATAAGTTAGTGGCAAATTTTTATCAGTCTCTGGATTCCATTGATTATAGTCAATACCATTAATTATACCATAAAGGTCTTTACTCCTCTCCTTTAAAACCCCTTCTAATCCCATACCAAACTCGTCCCCGTTTTGAATTTCCTTACTATATGCCTCACTAACTGTGCTTATTAAATCAGAAAAAATTAGACCCGCCTTCATAAAATTAATCATACCCCAGAATTCTAATTTATCTAATGTAAATAAACTCAACGGTAGTTCTGCTATTTTCATTATCTCCTTGGAAAAGATTCCCTGATATGCAAGATTATGGATTGTCCAAACTGTGGCCATATTTTTATAAAAATTATCTTTTTCTGCTAATAATTCAAGGTAAACCGGTACCAGTCCACACGGCCAATCATTCAAATGAATACAGTCCGGTTTCCAGTCTATTTTTTTTAAGAACTCAAGGGTGGATTTACAAAAATAAATAAACCTTTCAGCATTATCAGGATAATCACCTTTTTCTGTACCATATAACCTGTCCCTATTGTAATATTTATCATTTTGTATAAAATAAACTTTTATATTAGTCTCGGGTAAATTAGCAACTTTTAATGAGCCGCTTTTATTTAATTCACAAACATATGATAAACTAAATTTCTTATCATCAACTGATTTATACTTTGGTAAAACAATTCTTATATCATGTCCAAGTTGAGATATCGTTTTTGGTAAAGATTCCGCAACATATGCAAGCCCACCTGTTTTTGCATATGGAACAACCTCAGAAGACACAAAAAGTATTTTAAGATTTTTATTCATATTTTTATTAATCCGTAATGTTATCTTTATTCCCTGTATTTTTTAATAAATATTACACCTATGGCTGCAATTATGGCGCAGATTTTTACAAACCAATCACCAAATTTATTGTAAAAGGTTACTTCATTCCTCATCACAATTGAAGAAGTTAATTTACCCTTTTTAAATATATCTAAATAATCTAAAATTTCACCTTTATAATCAACAAATCCGCTTACCCCTGTATTGGCTGCTCTTATTATATTTACCTTGTTTTCTACTGCTCTAAATGGCAAAGTAATGAAATGTTGATATGGGGCAGCTGATTTTCTATACCAGGCATCGTTAGAAATTGTAACCAAAAAATTTGCTCCATTTTTTACAAATTTTCTGGCAGGTTCCGGAAATATAACTTCCCAGCAAATTAAAACCGAAAATTTATCAGGACCATTAAAAACCGTATACATACCGCCCGAACTAAAATCACTCGTACCTTTGGTTAATTTCTGTATAAAAGGAAAAACATCCTTATACGGGACATACTCACCAAAAGGCACTAAGTGAATTTTATCATACTTGCTTAAAATCCTGCCTTCTTTAGATACAAGAAATGCCGAATTAAAAGACTCTTTAATATTATAGTCTTTATCAATAAAAGCATCAGGCGCTCCAATTAATGAATATGTATTACCCGATTCAACAATTTTTTTAACCTTTTTAAAATTTTTCTTATCATATTTTAAATAAATCGGCGCCGCTGTTTCAGGCCAGATTATAAGTTCAGGGCTATCTTTACTTGCTTCCTTGGTTAACCCTTCATAAATATTAAATGTCTTATCTGCATACTCTTCACTCCATTTCTGATCTTGCTCAATATTACCTTGCAGAACTGAAACTTTAATTCTTCTATCAATATCTTCTGCTAATTTCGAACTTTTTTCGTATTCATCCTTTGTAACATAACCAGCAATCATCATAAGTCCATATGCATAACAGATTATAAAAATAATTATAGTAACTGTAAGGACAAGAAATACTCTACTGCCTTTAAAAACATTTAAAAAAAAGTAAGCGATACCCGCATTAATTAAAACAACTAAGAATGAGATCCCATATACTCCAGTAAATGAAGATATTTGAATTAAGGGTATATTTCCAAACTGAGAATATCCTATGAGCACCCAAGGAAAACCAGAAAGAAAATGCGCTCTGGCAAATTCAAAAGTAACCCATAAAAAGGGGGCAAAGAGAAGATTTGTAAAACTAAGCAAGGAACAAAAAACACCAACATAAAGTCCAAGATATAAACTTAATAAAATCCACGATAAATATGCAAGGGAGCCCATTTCTTTTATAAATGTAATCCAGTATAATGTTCCTGCAAAAAATACAAACCCACATATAAAACCTAATTTAAAAGAATCCTTAAAATCTTTGTTGTAATTAGCACAAAACAAAGGAATTAAAGCAATCCAGGCCATAAAACCAGGCCATTTACTTAAAGAGAGACTAAAAAAATTCGGAAAACTTAAAATTAAAAGAAAACCAGAAAGTATGGCTAAAAATATATTTTTAATTTTCATAATTTATTACCGCAGCATTTTTTGTATTTTTTTCCACTCCCGCAAGGACAAGGGTCGTTTCTTCCAACTTTAGGGCTGGTTCTTTTTACAGGCAGGAGTTTATGCTCTGGTTCTGCTTCCATTTCTCTCGTAGGCGAATGCCTTCGCGCTCTTTCAGCAACAACATTAAACTGTTCAACCTCTTTATGTTGATATTGCACATTGGTTAGTCTCTTATCAGCTGTTACCCCAAAAGATGGTCTTTCTTCTGACTTTATTTGAATTCTGAATAAATATTTAACTACCTCTTCTTTTATCCTCGAGATCATATCCATAAACATTTCATAACCTTCTCTTTTATATTCAATTAAAGGGTCTTTACCGGCATATCCTCTAAGTCCAATACCCTCTTTCAATTGGTCCATATTATATAAATGGTCTTTCCATTTTGAATCCACCACTTGAAGCATAACCATTTTTTCAACCTGATTAAACAGTTCAGAACCTATTGATTCAACTTTAGTTTCATACTTTTTCTTAATATCTTCTTCAATATTCGCCTTTAAAGCTTCTCTTCTCATTTTAAGAATTTCTTCTTTTTTTAAATATAAATCAATAGTAAATAAGTCTCCTACACGAGATTTAATTTCATCTAAATCCCATTCATATGGAGAAGCCTTTTCCGGAGCATATGTATCAATTAGAATTTCCACATTATCACTTATCCATCTTAATATATGGCCCCTTAAATCCTTACCTTCTAATGTTAATTTTCTCTCGCTATAAACTACTTCTCTTTGCTTATTCATAACATCATCGTACTCAAGTAAATGTTTTCTAATTTCAAAGTTATAATTTTCCACCTTTTTTTGTGCACCCTCAATAGTTCTTGAAATCCAGGGATGCGTAATCTGGGTGTCTTCTTCCATCCCAAATCTATCCATAATAGCAAAAATTTTCTCCCCACCAAATATTCTCATTAAATCATCTTCTAAAGTTAAATAAAATCTTGACGAACCAAGGTCACCCTGTCTTCCACATCTACCACGAAGTTGATTATCTATTCTTCTGGCCTCATGTCTTTCAGTTCCAAGTACATGCAAACCGCCAATCACAGCAACTCCTTCGCCTAAGACTATATCCGTACCTCTTCCAGCCATATTTGTCGCAACAGTTACAGTACCTCTTTGTCCAGCTGATGATATAATTTCTGCTTCCTTCTCATGAAATTTTGCATTTAAAAGTTGGTGTTTAACACCTCTTTTATTTAATAAAAGCGATAATTCCTCATTTCTCTCTATAGAAGTTGTTCCAACTAAGACAGGTCTACCTATTTTATTTAATTCAATTATTTCTTCAACAATTGCTTTTAATTTTTCTTTTCTGGTCTTATAAACAACATCAGGATAATCTACTCTTATCATTGGTTTATTTGTTGGAACAATTACTACATCAAGTTTGTATATATGCATAAACTCTACTGCTTCCGTCTCAGCCGTTCCAGTCATACCAGATAATTTCTTATACATTCTAAAATAATTTTGAAATGTAATAGTGGCCAGAGTTTGATTTTCCCTTCTTATCTCAACTCCTTCTTTGGCTTCAATGGCTTGATGTAATCCATCACTCCATCGTCTACCCGGCATGAGTCTTCCGGTGAATTCATCAACTATTAAAACCTCACCATCTTTAATCATGTAATCAACATCTCTTTTAAAAAATATATGTGCTCTTAAAGCATTGATTAAATGATGTATCCAATCAAGGTGAAGTCCATCAAAAAGATTAGGAATCGCGGTAAGTTTCTCGGCCTTAGCCACACCTGCTTCTGTAATGGAAACTGTTTTAGTTTTTTCGTCTATCTTAAAGTCAACTTCTTTTTCAAAAGATGGTGCAAGTCTATTCATTTTATAATATTTGTCTGTAGATTCTTCAGCGGGTCCTGAAATTATTAACGGAGTCCTGGCTTCATCTATTAAGATACTATCAACTTCATCAACAATAGCATAGTTTAATTCTCCTTGAACAATATCATTAATAGAACTAACCATATTATCCCTTAAATAATCAAAACCAAATTCATTATTTGTGCCATATGTAATATCTGACCCATATGCAGCTTTTCTTTCATCTGGAGTTGAGTCATGTCTTATACAACCAAATGTTAAACCTAAAAATCCGTATATATTCCCCATCCCTTTGAAATTACCCTTTCCAAAACTGTCTCTTTCAGCTAAATAATCATTTACAGTAATAATATGCACGCCTTTACCTGTTAATGCGTTAAGATACACTGGAAGTGTTGAAACAAGCGTCTTTCCTTCACCTGTTTTCATTTCCGCAATTCTTCCCTGATGTAAAACAATTCCACCTATAAGTTGGACATCAAAATGCCTTTGCCCTATAGTTCTTTTTGCTGTTTCTCTTACAACAGCATATGCCTCTGGTAATAAATCATCTAATGTCTCGCCTTTAGCCAGTCGCTCTTTAAACTCATTTGTCTTATCCTTTAGTTCATTATCACTTAACTTTTGAATTCCCGGCTCTAAAGAATTAATCTTATCAACTAAAGGTTGAAATCTTTTTATTTCACGCTCATTCTTAGTGCCAAATATTGATTTTAATAAATCCCACATAATCCACCTCTCAAAAAATTGCTTCCGCGTTTACAAAATAAGTTAATCCACCATAACTATTAACCATCGACATTGGAACTCCAACACCAACACCAAAAGAAATATTATTCCCAAGATATATCTTCACGCCCGAAGTCGATTTAAAAGTATTTGACTTTTGTAATTCAGGAGACTTTAAAGTAAGATCAGATAATGCATCTACTCCAGACTTTACATATTCCACCCTGCTTTCATAATTAAACACCCAGTTAAGTTCCGTAATAACCGAAATCAACTTAAATAGTGGATATTCTGCTGCAAGATTAAGATTAAGAGAACCACCTGGAGTGATTTTTACTTCAGTTTCAGCAGAATTTATCTCTGATATCCCATAACCAGCAAAACCAGAAGACACTAAACCAAATCTATATATATATGAAATATCCCCGTAAATTATAAAATTTTCTCTTTTTTCCTGAAGATAAATTCCACCTATTATATCCCAGGTACCGGACCCGGTTGGTAAAACATTTTTATTAACATTGTAAATACTTTTTCCCGTAGGGAATTTTGCCCCCAGACTAATAGCCATAAAACTTTGTGAAATTTTATTATCAATAACTTTATTTTTACCAATAAGATATACATCTCCAAATCCCGAACAAGAAAGTTTGTTATCGCCAGGTTTTATATGATTTTTATAAATATATGGAACTTTCAACTCCATCTCGCTGTCTTTACCAGAGCCATATTTTAAACCAACCATAACCTCATATCCATTTCTTGATTCGCCAACTTGAAACTCGGAAAAATTTGTACTGTCATTATAAAATCCATTAGCCTCAAAATAACTGAATTTAATTTTTAGATCACTTTTGCCTTCTGTTATAGGCATCACTGGTTCAGCAACTATCGGAGTTGAATAACAATTTCCAATAAATAAAAACATAATCAACAAACCAAATAAAAACCTTTCCACTATAAACAATTTTTTATTCATAACCCCTCCACTTTAATTTCCCTTAATTCCCCCTTAACAAAGGGGGTTAGGGGGTTGTTTATATACTATTAATTATCTTGTGTATATTTTCCAAACAATATTCACTTGATTCTTTTGCAAAGGCAGAATAATCACTTCCGCCGGGTCTATTTACTTGATCTTCTGTAAGTTTAGTTTTCTTCCTCCAATGTGTTTCTAATGAGATGTATCCATCATATCCATCTTCTTTTAATGCCCTCAACTGTCCCCAGTAGTTAACATCTCCTTCACCCACTGGAACTGACTCTGGCTTACCCGACTCTCCAACTTTAATTGCATCTTTTAGATGAACATGCACTATCTTATCTTTCACCCAGTTATATCCTGTCGGAAATGGTGACTCTCCATATGTTAAATCATGAACCTCATTTGCAGGGTCCCATATTGCTTTTATTACATCCGAATTTACTGCTTTCAAAAATCGGGCTAAATATTTTCCTGTTCCCACAAATGTTGCAGATTCATTCTCTATACCAAGAATAATCCCTTCTTTTTTAACTATCTCTATAGGCTTAGTAAACTTATCTACTATCCTGTCAAAATATCTATCCGTATCCCCTGTTCTCCAGAAAGTAAATCCTCTTACTATATTAGTGCCAAGTATATGAGCTAAGTTAATACAATTTTTTAATATATCCAAATGCTCATTGTATCCTTTTTCGCTATTTATGTCGCATTTAAAGAAAGGACTTGCAATGGAGCAAACTTTTAAACCCGAATCTCCTATCTTGCTTTTTATAACCTTAATTTCGTCTTTAGTAAAATTATGAGGTCCCTTATTATTCACGCTTCTTATCTCTAATCCCTCTAATTCATACTTCTTGGCTACACTTATGACCACATCTAAATCCTGAGAAATCTCATCCGTGAACGCTGCTAATTTATACATATCTCTCCTCCTCCTTATATAAATTGTTTCAAAAAATTATAACTTTCTTTAATATACTCTTCTTTGAGTTCCAAAACAAACGGACCTTTAAAGTTCATATCTTTAAACACCTTAAATATTTCTTCCCACTTTATATTGCCCTTACCTAAAGCAATATGTTCATCTTTTATTCCATTATTATCGGATAAATGGGCCGAAAAAATCTTTTCAGAAAAATTACCAACCAAATCAGAAAAATTATTTGAAGTTAGATTACAGTGTCCAACATCTATATTCATTCCTAAATTTTCACTGTTTATCTTACTAAATATATAATCAAAATCTTCAATAGCCGATCCAAGCATCGTCTTATCATCCCATTCACAGATAAGTGGGACATTTTCAAGACACACTTTTACCGTAGAGAAATTATCTAAAATTTCACCAAAAACTTCTACTAAATTCTGCAAACATTCATATTTGTCACCTTCAAAAGAACCCAGATGCAAGACACAGTATTTCATGCCAATTTTTTCGCAATCTCTTATTATTTGCTTTAAGTTTATAACTTTATCCGAGAAAGTAAATGTAGAAATATCAAGCCACGGATGATAAGATAAACTTACTTTCTTTTCTATTAGAAAATTTTTTATTTTGTAGTAGTCATCTAATTTAATCTTATTATATGCTTCTGAAAATAATTCCAAATGGTTAAATTCACCAGATAAATAAATTTCCTTTAAAAAAGTACACCCCGCATCCTCTAGTGGTGCGTGGGTACACCCCGCATCTTCTGGTTCGTCTGTTTTAAAATCATCCTCATATAAAGTTCTACCTAATATTATATTTTCCATCTTTAGTTTCTTTCTTTTCTTTCTTTACTTATAGACATCGCTATCTCCATAAGTTGTTCCTCGGAAATACCCAAACTATTATAGTTTTTATAATAATTCTCAATATAATCTTCATAATTTCTAATTTGTTTTTCTCTTATTTGTTTTACTTTGTTAAGTAATTTAGAAATCAACTCTGGAGTAATTTCTATTCCTTTTTTCTTAAGTATATCCTCGTTTTTCTTTAATACACTTTCGACGGCACCAGCACCACTATGCTTTCCAAATACAAACTTTTGTTTACCGCCTACAGTTTCTTCTCTTATAAACTGATAGATGGCTGGATGGATTAAAATACCGGCCGTATGAATTCCTGATTCATGAGCAAAAACTCCTTCACCAATTATAGGTTCATGTGGCTGTATGGGAATACCAGAATATTTTTCAACTTCTCTTCTTAGATGATGAAGCAGATGATACTTAAATCCTGGAATTTCTACACCATATAATTCCTTTAAAATCATTACTACCTGATGTATAGATGTATTACCCGCTCTTTCACCTATAGCATTTGCTGTAACTCCCATGTAAGTAGCACCATGTTTTACGGCTCTAACAGTATTTAATGCGCCCAGACCAAAATCATTATGAAAATGAGCAGTCATCGGAATTCCATCTAATGCTTTTATCATTCTGGGAATGTAGTAATCAACTGACTCCGGAGTAAAGACACCGCAGGTATCTGAAAAACACATCCTGGTGCCACCTGCTTTTATGCATGCCTTTGCCCATTTCACACCATACTCTATATTTCCTCTGGAAGCATCTTCTGAAGCAAACTCTATCCTGCTTATCCCCTTTGATTTGGCATATCTAATTGTATCACAGACCATATTCGTATTTGCCTGTCTAAAAAACTCCAGCGGAGTAGAAATCCATTTATCAGCCGATTTTCCTTCCCTTTTTAATAATGTCCTGCCTAATTTATATTTTATATGTAAATCAGATATTGTAGATAATATTAAAATACTGACATCATCTGGTTCTGCACCTATTTCAGCCAGTGTCTTAATCACTATATCAACATCGGATGAATTACTCCGGCACATAGCAAGAATTTCTATCTCTTTTTTTATTTCGCCTTTTTTTTGTGCCTGAACTATGAGTTGTAATCCTTTACAATCCGACTCACCATTAACAGGAAAGGCAACATCCATGACATGCACACCCATATCACTTAAAAGTTTTGCTAATTTAAGTTTTTGTTCTGGACTAAAGGCTACGCCTGGCATCTGCTCCCCATCTCTTAAAGTATCATCATAAATTTTAATTTTACCTGGCTTTGGAAACTTTAAATGTTTCGTGAACTTTTTCGGTTGGTTTATTAACTTATCTAATGGTTCTTTAAATTTTATCATATTTTCCTCTATTTTTAATTCCCCCTTAATAAAGGGGGTTAGGGGGTTGTCCCTCATTTAGTTAAAGTATAAATATTCGATTTATCTTCATACATTCCCCATTTCTCTATCGCTATCTTTAACTCTTTATGTTTTTTAGCATATTCTTTTAAAGGAATATTTTTCTTCACAGCATCCATAGCCTGATGAAATGCCTTTGCTCCAGAAATAGCACCCAGGGGATGAGCATGAATTCCACCACCTGCTCCTAGAATAACATCATGACCAAAATCTTTTATGGTTTGAGGCACCAAACCAGGATGCATTCCAGCAGAAGGACCGGGGAATACTCTCTTTAAATGGTAAAATGGAGAAGTTAATTCCTGTGCAATTCTAATTACTCTTTCTTTTACCATAGGAACTTTACCAAAATAACTTGGATAAATAACCATATCAGCTCCAGAAAGTCGGACTAATTTTCCTAAAACGAGATTTGAACTCAGTCCATATTGTGGAGAACCAAAAAATGCACCAGCGAAGTCCGGATGGGCTAAGATAGGAACATTTATTTCAGAATCTTCGGCTAAGACACTTAATGCTGAAAAACTAACCGTATAAACATTTACCATTAAACAGTTTGCTCCATTTTTTACAGCATTTTTCGCCTTTTTAAACATCTTATCAAAATTATCAGTAATATTTATTGAATATAAAACTTTCCTACCTGTCTTTTTATAAACTTTTTCACATGCTTTTAAACATTCCTCTAATCTTTCTTCTACCTTGCAAAACTCAGGGTCAGCCAATAATTCATCGTCTTTGATAATATCAACTCCACCAACACCCAATTCGTATAAAAGATTACCAAGTGTTTTCGGGTCCAGGCCAACACATGGTTTAAACATCGCGATTAATATCGGCCGATCATAAACATTTAGTATCTTTCTTATTCCTTCAATACCAAATTTTGGACCTTTAAATTTCTTCGCAAAAGATTCTGGCAAAAACACATCTAATAATTTTAATTTTCCGGCCATGGATATGTTGCCATATAATGCAGTAAGCATCTGAGGTATCTGTCCATTTATATTATCCTTAGGAAATCCTATTAAAAATAGTATCTTCCTTTCTTTTACATCTTTTGGAAGAGCATCTTCATATTGCGGTATTTCATAAACACCAAGAACTCTGGCCACACATTTCTCTCTAATTTCTTCTGTTTCCTTAGGAACATCCATCCAGGTTCCAGTAGATTGTTCAAGCGCAATGGCTTCAACCTTTTTTAGTATATCTTCTGATTCTCCCTCAAAAAGATAAAGACCAATTATATAATTTTCTTTATCAATACCTTCATATCCTACAAATATTTTTGGATCTAACATAAATACCTCCTAAATGGGGACACATCCTATTTAATAACAACCCTATCCTCTATTTTAACTATTCCTCCTGATATTACTTTTGTAAATATACCTTCTCTGGGCATTATACACTCTCCCAGAGTATGGTAAATTGCACATGGACTTACGCATTCTTTACCTATTTTTGTTACTTCAAGAATTATTTTATCACCTATAAAAACCTTATCTCTTATGTTTAATTTTAATAAATCAATACCCTCTGTCGTTATGTTTTCAGCAAAGTCACCGGGCTTTATATCAATACCTCTTTTTACAACTTTATCTATACTTTCTTTTGCAAGTAAACTAACCTGCCTTTCTTTATCACCGGCATGAGCATCACCTATTATTCCAAAATTTTCTTTTATCTCGCCTTTTCCTACATTCTTTTTGGAAGTGCCTTTTTTCTCGCTTAGACAAACAGCAATAACTTTTCCTTCCACTCACCCTCCAATTTGACTCATAAAAGTCTTCTCGGAATTTAAATACTCAGATTTATACCTTAGAGGTTTCTCCATAACCAACTCCTTAATCGCTTTTACAATATTACTTTCATCCATATCTTTTCTTATCATCTCTTTAATATCCAACATACAATCCGAAAATAAACATGCTTTTACTTTCCCGTCACAAGTAAGTCTTATTCTATGACAAGAGTCACAAAAACATTCTGAAAGTGGGCTTATAAAACCAATAATAGTATTATCGTTAGTTACATAATATTTAGCAGGCCCATTTCCTAATACAACTTCAGCGGGTTTAAGTTCTCCAAAATACTTGGAAATTATTTCTTTAATTTCGTTGTTAGAAATAAATCTAAAATTCGCAAATGCTTTATTTAAAGGCATATACTCAATAAATCTTATTATATAATTATTTTCTTCACTAAATTTTACAAAATCCAAAATCTCATCATCATTTATTCCTTTTAAAATTACTACATTTATCTTTATTAAAGAAATTCCTGTCTCTTTCGCTTTTCTTAAACCACTTAAAATCTTAGGCAAACAATTACCACCTGTTATTAAATTAAATTTATCTTCATTAAGCGTATCAAGACTAACATTTATTTTATTTATACCAGAATTTTTAATTTGCTCCGAATGTTCTTCTAAAAATACTCCGTTTGTTGTTAATGATATATCTTTTAAATTTTCCAAAACCGAAAGTTTTTTTAACAATTCAATAATCCCTTTTCTAACTAATGGTTCACCACCAGTAATTTTTACTTTTTTTACTCCTAATTTAATAAAAATTTTAATTATTTTTTCAATCTCTTCAAAACTAAGTATTTCTTTGCTGAGTTTTAAACGAATTCCATCTTTGGGCATGCAATATATACATCTTAAATTACATCTATCAGTAACTGAAACTCGTAAATATTCTATTTTTCTATTATAATTATCTAAAAGCATACAATTTAGACTTTAGTCTATGATGCCTATAACGGCATCTGGTAAAGTCTGTACTTTTTATACAACACTCCACCTACTTCAACATCAAAACGGTTTATTAAATCATTATCCTCTAAATTCCAACCTAATTCGCACCACTTATATCCGGCTTCTATTGCTCTTATTCCATTTTCATAAAATAAAACAGCAATTACTCCTGTTGTTCTATGCTCTTTTTTAACACCGCCAACTAAAGTTCTGCAACCTTTGATTTTTCTCTTATAATAAAGAAATTTCATTATTTCAATTGGACCAAGTTTGCCATTTATTTTTTTTAATACTTCATTTATATTAGGTAAGGTAATAGTAACTCCGGCAACTTCACCATTTACTTCTGCTATTAAAATAAGTCTTGGGTCAAAAAAATCCCTCATCTTTTTAGCAGAAAGATCAAATTCCGCAGAAGTCATAGGAACGAATCCCCAATTCTTTTCCCAGGCTGAATTATAAACATCTTTAATGATTTGGACATCTCTATCAAAATTTTTAATATCAAATTTTCTCACCTTTATATTACTGTTTCTTGAAATTCTTTTCATCATTTTTTCTATTCTTTCAGGTATGCCCGTTTCAGCTGTCTTCAAAAAAGCATATAAATCTTTTATCTTCTTAAACCCAAATTTTTCAGAAAACTCTAAATAATATGGCGGTGTATAAGGCATCATTATGGCCGGGTCTTCATCAAAACCTTCTAACAAAAATCCACATTCATCATTAAGGCTTGGACTTGCTGGACCTCTTAAAAAAGATGCTCCTTTCTTCTGACACCATTCTTTCGCCACGGCAAATAACTTTTCAGCAACATTATAATCTGGCCAACATTCAAAAAAACCAAAAAACCCTGCCTTTTCTTCTTGAAATTTATTATGGTTCTCATCTATTATGGCCGAAATCCTTCCCACTGGTTCATCTCCTTGATAGGCTACAAATAATTCTCTCTCAGCATGCTGCCAAAAAGGATAAATTTTAGCATCAAGCATCTCTTTTACTTCTTTCTTTAAGGGTGGAATCCAATGAGGAAAATCTTTATACACTTTCCAGGGTAAATCAATAAAATCTTTAAGTTCTTTATCACTCCTTACCGGTTTAACAGTTACATCCATAATTTGCCTCCTCGTAATTTGTAGCCGCAGGCTTTAGCCTGCGTGTTTTATACAGGACACATTATTTTCGATATTTTAACGACTTACATATTATGTTTATTATACATTTAATTTTAAAATAATTCAATGAAAATAATTCTTCACTTCATTGATTAGTTCTGGTATAATCAAGTATATGAATTTCAATCCTATTATCTTGTGGAGGTAAAAATGCAAAAAAAAGCAGAATGGACAACAAACGAATTTGGACATATATACACCGGGAAAAGACTTTACTACGGTAAAACACCTTTTCAAACTATGGAGATATTTAAAAACAAAACTTTTGGCACGATACTCTTTCTGGATGGTAAAATTCAAATTTCGGAAAGAGACGAAAACAGATATCACCAATATCTTGTTGATGCACCACTTTTGGCACATAACAATCCAAAAAGCATTTGTATAGTTGGTGGTGGTGACTGCTTTGCTCTTGAAGAAGCCATAAAGCATTCGTCATTAAAAAGAATACTGATGGTAGAGATTGATAAAGGAGTTGTGGATTTTTGTTTAAAACATTATCCTGTAATTAAAAAAGTTTTAAAAGATAAAAGAGTAGAAATTGTCTATTTGGATGCCAGAAAATACCTTGAAGATAATCCAGAAAAGTTTGATGTAATAGTCATAGATTTAACAGAACCACATGGTCCATCAAAAATGCTTTACACAAAAGAATTCTATAAATTAACTACTCAAAGATTAAATAAAAATGGGGTCTTAAGTATTCACACTGATAATTATGTTATATTTCCAGAATCATACTCAACAATATATAAAACTTTAAAATCGGTTTATCCATACATACTTACAGCCAGAATTGATATGCCTTGTTTTGCCATGGGATGGACATATAGAATTGCCTCAAAAAAACCCATATCTTATAATCGCATATACAAAAATTTAAAATCTTTAAATCATAAAGGATATATTCTTGACCAATTTACTCCAACGAGTTATTTGATAAAAGCGACTCCTGAAGAAATTAAAATTATTGAAAAATTTGGCAGAGTATCTACAGATAAAAACCCTTTTGACAAATTTAAAAAGTTAAAAAAATATGTGTTAGATAAAAGTAGTTAATGGTAGTCGCCGGCTTTAGCCTGCGGTATAAAAATGGAGTCGGGGTCGTCCCTGACCCCGACATAATATGCTAAATAGTCGCTGTCCCCATTTATTATAATATTGGTAAGTACTTCTCTTTTTCCCATGATGTAATTTGAATTCTATAGTTATCCCATTCTATTTTCTTATTCTTGATGAAGTTCTCAAATACATGGGTTCCTAATGTTTCTTTTATTAATTTACTTTTTTCTGTTATTTCAACTGCTTCAATTAAACTACCAGGAAGAGAACCAATACCAAATTTCATTCTCTCTTCTTCGCTCATCTCATAAACATTCCTCTCAACAGGTTCTGATAAAGGATAATTTTCTTCAATCCCTTTTAAACCAGCAGCCAGCATCACCGCAAAGGCTAAGTAAGGATTACAAGCAGGATCCGGCGAACGATACTCAACTCTTGTCGCCTTTTCCTTCCCTGGTTTATACATTGGTATTCTTATTAAATCCGACCTGTTCCTTCTTGCCCATGAAATATAAACTGGTGCCTCATAACCAGGAACTAACCTTTTGTAAGAGTTAACCCATTGACTTGTTATAGCCGTTATTTCTTTAGCATGTTTTAACAATCCGGCTATATAACATTTTGCAATTTTAGAAAGATGATATTTATCTTTTAATTCAAAGAATGCATTCGTATTTCCTTTAAATAAACTCTGATGAACATGCATTCCGCTTCCATTATGCCCAAACATAGGTTTTGGCATAAAAGTAGCATAGACACCATTTTTTTGTGCAACTTCTTTTACGACAAGTCTATAAGTCATAACATTATCGGCCATAGTTAAAGCATCAGCATATCTTAAGTCTATTTCATGTTGAGATGGTGCTACTTCATGATGGCTATATTCTACTTTAATCCCTAATGCTTCCAAATAAGATATAGTTTCCCTTCTCATATCTGTTCCCATATCAAGTGGAGTTAAATCAAAATATCCTCCCTGGTCAAGAACAGTAGTATTTGTTGAATCTTTAAAATAAAAATATTCTAATTCGGGACCAACATTAAAAGTGTATCCTAAATTAGATGCTTTTTTTAATATTCTTCTTAAAACATATCTGGGGTCCCCTTCATATGAACTCCCATCTGGTTGTTTAATATCACAATGCATCCTACCGACAGCATTCTCAGATGGTCTCCAGGGTAAAATCTGGAAAGTTGATGGGTCGGGTAAGGCGATCATATCACTCTCGTCTATTCTTGCAAATCCTTCAATACTACTTCCATCAAAACCCATACCTTCGGACAAAGCCCCTTCTAATTCTTCTATGGTTATGGCGAATCCTTTTAAAACCCCTAAAATATCAGAAAACCATAACCTTACAAATTTTATATCATATTCCTTACAAAGTTTTATCACATCTTTTGCATCTCTTGCTTTTACCCCTTTCAATGTATTTTTATTATTAATCTTGTTCTGCATCTTCCCTCCTTTTAAAATTCTTTTCATGAATAAATTATATCATTTTTTATCATCTTTATCTACTAAAAAAACAGGATGTGTCCCTGTTTTTAACATACTCCTTTATATCTACATCTCCAACAATTTTTTTCTTCAATTTTTGTGAAATTAGTGTTTCTTATATTATGTACTATTTCTTCTGCTTTCTTTACTGCTTCTTCAATTAAATTATTTAATATTTTCTCTCCAATAAATTTTATTCTGCCTTCTCTTAAATTATACACGCCTAACCCACCTAAACTTAATCTTGAATTTTCTACCATAACTATTTTAGCGTATAAGGCTAACTGTAAACTTCTTATTTTATTTGTATCAGTAATAAAACCAGAGATACCGCTACCTGTTTTATAATCTATTACAAGAAAATTATCTCCATTTATATCTACTCTATCTATTTTACCCTTAAGTCTTAATTTATTAGGTATTATTTCTGCTTTAACATATTTCTCTAAATATAAAATATTAGGAAAAACATTCATTAGTTTTGTTTCTTCTTTTACAATATTATCAACAATAAAATCAATTTTATTTTTAATAAAATCCTTCCAGAAAGGTTTTAATCTTTCTTTATTTAAAATATCATCTAAAGAGATATAAACGCTTTTCCTAATATTATCAATATTCTTTTCCCCTTCCTTAAATGTATCTTTCATTACTGAATGCACTATTTTACCAAAAGTAGCATTGTCTAATTCATATGTTGGTTCTTTAAAAGGCAGGATTTTAAGAACTTCTTCTATATAAAAAATAAAAGGACATTTTATATATTTATCTAAGACAGTAACACTTATATATTTATCTTCGCCATAAAACTTACCTATAATTTTCCTCATCTCATCCGGGTTCATAAATTCAATTTTCTTAAAACCTTCAAATTCTTTTCTCGTTAATCCGCCATTATGTCTTTGTCTTTCTTCTTCATTAAAATGCACATTTTCAAGGTTAAAATGGTGATGTTTAACATTATTTATAATTTGTGGTAAAAAATTTGATGGTAGAATTACTTTATCTTTTTCTTGCATGGGATAAGAAAGAAATGTATCTATTTCAGAAGATTCTATAAGTCTATAGAAATGCAATCTTTGTATGTTTATTCTTCTTTCAAAATACATTAAACCAAATTCTTTCCTTACTTTATCAGGCAATATCATTTCTTGCTTTGGTTTTAATGGATAATCTCCATCACCAAGACCACCAAAGAAAATATATTTCGCATATAAACCTCTTGTCTCAAGAATACCTAATACTTTTACACCATTATGAAAATACTCTTTTTCGAAATTTGTTCTGGCTAAAATATTTTTGAACATTAAACAAATATCAACAAAATCATAGTGTTTTTCACCAAAAATTTTAGTATGGGATATAAATGAATCCAATATTTCATTAAATACTTTTTTTACCTCTTCATTGGTTATTTCAGCTCGTAAACCATCGAGAAGATTTTTTAAGAACAATACAAATTCAGATAAAGAAATTTTTTTGTTTATCTTCGTTAATTTAAAAAATTCTTCAAGTTCTTTTTTAATTAATTCTATATCTTTTTGATACTTTTCATAAAACTTTTTATCATTGTCTTTTATCCTTATATCAATTTCCAGCCATTCTCCTAGACCGCAAACTATCCCTGCTTTTCTTGAAACAATAGAAATCAAATCCTTGACCTTACTTGAAAATCTATTAAAATAATTTGATGTAACAATATCTATTATTTTTCTTCGTGGGTAATTTTCTAAGATACATTCTAAAAGTGTTATCACTGGGATAACTTGCGGGAAAGAACTAAATGATTTTTCTACTGATGTCGTAAAATTTATATTATACTTTTTGAAAATTCTTTCAATGTATGGTATGTAAGCATACATAGAAGGGAAAGTTACTATAATATCTTCTTCCTTTATTTTTTCTTCTTCACCCAAATATCTTATGGCTCTGGCCACACTGGTTACTTCATCTTCTATTGATATCGCCTTTATTACATCTTCTCCATTTTTAATTCTTATCTTATAATTTGGCTTCTCCTCTGAAATCTCAAAATCTTTAAATTTGTTTAAAAAAATTAAAAAATCATTTTCCAGGTTCTGAATTTCATCTATTCTTTTATCATGATAAACAATAGCCAGCACATTTTTACTATTGTTTATAATTTTCTCAAATAAAATTTCTTCTACTTTTGGCAAATCATAAAATCCATCAAAGACACATATATCAAAATTAATCTTATTTTTTTCTATAATATTCGCTACTTCTAACTTTTTATCTATTTCATCTATTATGTTTTTCCCTTTAATAACATTTTCATAAGTTTCAAAAATATCTATGGCCAGTAACCCTTGTTCCTTAACTAGATCATAACCATTTAAGAGTTTTTCAACCTTTTTTCTTAATAAAGGAATTTCATTTTGATAAAGACAAAATTTTAAGTTATTAATAAATTCAAAAATCAAAGAAATAGTTCCTGTGGAGTTACCAAATATTTTTTTAAACTTTTCAGTAGAACTTAAAATATCTAAGATTAAAAGTAATTTGGTTTTTTCATCTATAACTCTTCTGCTGGAATATTCATTATAAATCTCACCAGTAAAACTATCAGGATTATAAAAATCTATATTATTGGAGGTCTTAAAAATTCCTTTTGTTTCATTGACTTTCCTTTGGGTAGGAGCAATATAACAAATTTTCCCTTTGGGATTAGGAAAATTTTTCAGAGCAAAATGAAGCACTAATTCCGCAGGGATTTTATCCTTTAATATTCTAAAAGGAAAGATAAATATTTTTTTCATTACTTACTTCTTTTCAAAAATTATACTTTTTACATTTGATTCGTATTTCTGAATTTCTAAGGCATGACTTTTGAAATTTTCGAATTCTGATAGTAAAATTTTATATTTATAATTCTTCGTTTCACTATATGTTTCAAAAGCATTATCTTTAAATTCAAACTTCATAAAACCTTTCTTATACGGGTCATCTCTAATATATTCTTTTGGAATATTTTTTATTTTATAACCTTTTGGAAGATTATAAACCACTTTTGATTTACTTAACATTGATAGTTGAAAGCTTATTGGGAATTTTCTATCCTGAGTAGTTGTAATATCCCTATACGAATCTATTGAAACAATATCCGATAATATCATTATATTCTCATCTACTTTCTGAGCTAAATTTTTAACATTTCCTTTTAAAGTATAAGAAAAAGGTTCTTCTACATTGTCTATGTTAGAAAATTTCAAATCCTTTACTTCTATCCCTTGCTTTTCAAAATATTTTTTTCTTTCTTCAGGAGAAGTATACTTAAACATATATCTATAACCTTCTGCTGCTTTTCCATAATATTTATAATTATATTCTAAATCTGCATCTCCATTTTCATCTATATTGTAAGTAAATAGACTATAATAATAATCTTTATCATCTTTAGCCTCCGGTGTCGTAATAAACTTACCATTTCCATTATAGTCTATAACAAAAACTTTGATGGGCATACCAAATGGGATAGAATCAAAACTACCTACTTCATTAGTCGCATCAAGATAGTAATACTCATTATTACCTTTAGGAATAATGGCGATAACATGATTAAAAACATTCATAGTTGGAACACCTTCATCTAAAATTTCCATATTGGCTGGCACTAAAGTAGGGAAACCTTCTATGCTTGCTATTTTTAACATAGTAAGTAAAAGAGTTGTTTTATCTTTGCAATCTCCATATTTTTTCTTAAAAACTTCAACGGCAGAATGAGGCTTGTGTGTATAAGGGCCTAACTCTACGGCCACATATCTGACTTTTTGGGAAACAAAATAAAACATTTCTTTGATTTTCTCCTCATTTGTTTTCTTGTCCTTAATAAGTGCTTCTGTAAAATTTTTAAGTTCATCATCAACCTGCATTTGTTCTTTAACTAAATTTATATACCACTTTGAAATAGTATCCCAACTATCAAGAGTCCAGGCATAAAATTGTGGAAATGTTTCTTTATCATATACAGATGGCATCCTTGGTTCGCGAATTATTTCATTTTGATTTAAACTTTTAAAAATGTATCTTTTCTTATTATCTTTCTCGTCTATTTCGGGTAAAATATCTGTGACAAACATCTTATACTTTAAACTTTTATTTTTAGGGACCACAACTTCCAATATATCTTCTTTTATGGGTATTCTAGTTTTACACCTGAATAAAGAATAAATATCATATGGAAGCAATGGTTTAATATTTTTAACCTCATATGAATATTCAATTATACAACCTGGCTCAATGGCTGGCATCGTAAACTTTTTCTGTTTTATATCTGTATAAAACTCAACTTCAGCATATGGAGCAAAATCTTTTATATCCTTCTCTTCTAATCGGACTACACTTCCATCTGCTTTTATTGTATTTGCAAAAAATATCTTAACTTCCTGATATCCTTCCCTGTAACCAATCGACTGAGATGCAAAATCATATCCTCTTTCATTAAGTATTTTATATCTTGACAATTCCCTGACGACACTTGTTCCATCTTCAAACATTTCCATATAGGAATAGTTATTAAGAAGAATTGCTTCTGCATTTGGATAATCTTCCTGCTTGGGAGATTTTTTCAAAATTTCGTTTAAATTTTCATTAGTTATACTTTTAAAATAAGAAGATGGAACACAGGAAAGCAAGGAACTAACAAAAATAACTATTAGTCCAAAACTAAACTTATTTAAGAACTTATCAAATTTTGCCATAAAAATTTTACCTCCCATTTTGACTCTGACCCCTTTTATTTTTTCTTTTTATAAGGTGCTTTTTTGGCAGCATCTTTAGATTCATTTTTGTCTTTCTCATCATAATTAGCCGGAACATTAAATTCCTGGTTTGGATAAATTAAATCAGGATCTTTTATCTTATCTTTATTCGCTTTGTAAATCAATGGCCACATAAATGGGTCACCATAATTTTTCCCATCTTTAGAAATATTCCATAAACAATCTCCTTTAATTACGGTATATATCTGCTCTTGTGCTTTTTTTGCTTCACAGGCTGCTTTGGCCGCTTTTGCCTCATCTGATGCTTTTAATGCGTACTCTATTGCTTTAAGAAAAATCTTTTCTTCATAACTTTTTAACGCTTTTTTTAAATTATCTATGGCGGTATCTACTAACTCTTGTACGCTTTTTTCTGCACCAATTTTTTTAGCTTCTCCAACATCTAATTCCGCCTGTTCAATTAAACTTTTTGCTTTATTTGATAATTCCACTAATTTTTTAGCAGAATTAGTATCTTCTGATGATTTACTAGCATATTCAAGTGCTTTCGCATAATCTTTATTTTCAAAAGATGCTTGTGCAGTTTGAAGATTTTCTTCTGCACTTTTTATCAAATCAGTGGCAATTTCGTCTGCTTTAATCTCTTTTGCTGAGATTATATCATTCTTTGCTTGTTCTATTGCTTTTCCGGCTAATGTTTTTAACTTCGCCAGTTTCGCATCTTCTGATGATTTCTTTGCAAAGTTTAACGCAACCTCATAATCTTTTTTACCAAATGACTCCTCGGCAACTACTAATTTCGATTCAGCAGAATCAAGTAGTTCCTTGGAATACTTATCTGCTCCAACTTCTTTAGCATCTGCTATATCTTTCTTTGCCTCCTCTATGGCAACTTTTGCATTTTCCATTACTTTGCTTTCTTCAGGTTTTACTATTACTTTCTTCTCTGCACAACCGTAAAACATTAAACTACAACTCATCAAAAAAATCAAAATCTTTTTCATGTTTATTACCTCCTCATAAATTTTTGCTTGTCAGATTGCTTTGCTACCGCTCGCAATGACGGTCTTCAGTAAGAATTTGGTAGCGTCACAAACAGTTGACCTACCACACAATAAATTTGGTTCTTCTGAAATTTTAGTGGATGATAGAGAGAACCTTATCTATTATCCAACTTTAGTTCTAAACCTGTTACTATTTTTTTCACCCACCTCCTTGTCTTGATTTTTACTACAATTTTATCTTACTATGTTTTTAACTTTTTGTCAATACTTTTTGAAAATTTTAGTTCAATTCTAATTTATACATCAAAACCATTATAATAATATGCCCCTCGTATCTTTGCAACTGCTATCGCTGTCCTCTCTGACCATTGTGCAATATCTATCCTCGCATTAATCGTCCTCCGGAATTATTTTTCGATTTTGTCATAAAGCTGCGGAGGAGTTGTATACAAGCTCTGGCTCTCCCGTCTTAAGTTTTACAACAACTTTCTTTTCATAATAATACATCAATCTCGCTTCTTTTGCAACCTTTAAATTATCCT
>JBDRBU010000117.1:0-38868 GCA_043822305.1 Candidatus Firestoneibacteriota bacterium | reverse complement strand
TACATAATCCTTGTTAAGCATCTGTCATTTTCCTCCGTATAATATGTTTTTATTTATATTATACAGGATTTAACAGATACTTTCTATTTCAAAGATCCATCCTATCCTATTACATCTCTACAATAGAACCTGAAGAACCCTTACATCATTTCTCTGCATTAAACTTGAGGAAGTTTCTCAAAAGAAAATAGTTTTATCGAATCATTCAATATATCTAAAGTTTGAATAACATAATATATTGATAAACTCTTTACTTATTATATATGTTTAATATTTCATAATCAAGCAAATTTGGGGAATTTTTTGTTTAGACTTTCTTTTATACTGTAAAAATGTTATAATACATTTAAACACGATAAATATTATTCAATCTAAATGACAATATTAAATAATTTCAAAAAATCGTTTTGATATAACTTCAATGCGATTTTCAGTGGTTATGAAAGTTTTATACATTCCTATACCATAGAAAATATATAGAATATAAACGGAGACTAAAAAACATCATGATATTGAAAAGAAAAGTAATAATATTGGTATCCATTATATTATCAACAATGTTGTTTTCCTTTTTTGGAGATAATTTAAATTATAAACTCATTAAAGAAGTTAAGTATTCTAATATAAGTTTTAATAGCCAATCGAAGAATAAAGAACAATCTTCCATAAAGCAATATGTTGAAAATTTATCTAGTGATGTTAAAGAAATTGAAATAAGTTTTAATATGAAAATATATTATATTTTTCAGTGGGATAATATCTTTCAAACCGCTATAGAAAATGATGGAGTAAGATTGGAATTATCTCTCCCATCGACTTTAGCGATAGGAATTGGTAATGTAAAAAAGAATAAAACGGTTTTCAAAATAATTGAAGATGATATAAATTATGATGAATGGTATTCAGTTTATATTAAAATTGATCGCAATAAAAAACTTACAGTAAAATTAAATAACAAAACTGTTATTGAAAAAGTGGAGGATGTAGATTATAGAATTTCAGATATTGTAATTGGAACTGGATTTAGCAAGACAAGGGCTTTTAATGGAGAGGTAAACAATTTTATTATAAACTATAAACTTATAAATAAAAGTAAAGTTATTTCGATTGTTATTTTGTTTATGAAAATTGTTATGACTAGTGTTTGTTTACTTTTGTTTTATAAGTATTTACCTGGGGATAAATTATATTTTACGGATACATTAAAGCAAAAAAATGTTGTATTTAAATATAATATATTAAAATATCTAAACTTTCAGAACGGGATTATTCTTCATACGATTATTAACTATGCTGTCGTATTCTTAATTATAAAAAAAATAATTATTAAAGTTGGATTGTTTAATAGTAAAACCATTTTATTAAAGTATAATTTAAATGAATGGGCAATTAAAGTAACTAATGGATTAAAACCTTGCGAATTGGCTCTGTACATTATTTCTGTTTTTATTATAGTGATATCATTTATCCTGGTTTTTATATTTTTAAAATATTATTTATTAAAAGTTCTGACAGAACGTATTAAAAATGATGTAAAAAATATCGTATATTTTTATTTAATTGTTTCAACATCTTTGATTTATAATATGATATTGTATTATATTTTAAAAAACAATATTTTGATGAATCAAGTATTAATAGTTAAAATTGCATTTATGGTTGTTTGGTTATTGCTGCTATTATTTCCAGTGTTCTATTTGTTATGGAGGATAAACTTAAAGAGTAATGTATCGAAAAACAAGTTAAATAATAGAATAGTTATAGTAATTAATATTATTATAAATATATTCTATTTGATTACATCAAGGATAAATTATATTTTCATATTTATTTCTAAAATATATGATAATATTCAAAAAAAAGTCATTATAATTGTGATAACAGTGGTTTTAAGTGTAATTTTTATAAAATTGGCAATTGATTTATCACCTTTATATACTGGGGATTTGTATATAGGAAATGAGTATTTTAGTTTTTCAGAGAAAACAAAGTTGAAATCAGGCGTTGTTGATAATCATGAGTTTATAAATAAAAATAAAATCGGTTCATTATTTTTACATCATTCAATAATTCCTGATTCAATTAGTATGAAGATACCGGTAAATGATCTTCTAAAAGAATTTATTAATAAAAATTCAAGTGTGTTTTATTACAACAACAATAATAAATCATTGTATATCAATAAAAGAATGAACGAAAACGAAAAAAATGATTTAGAAAATGTTTATTTTAACAATGAGAATACAAAACACAAGATAAGTGAGTTTTATGAATTATCACAAAAATATTATGAAAAAAGCCCGTATTTGAAAATCAAACAGGAGTTTGTCAGTAAAAATATATACGAACTAAATACGCAATCAATGGTGGGTTATTTTTTTCACCATCATTCACAGATATATTTGCCCATATTGAAATATTCACATACAAAAAAAATAAGAGACATTGATTCACAATACGGATTTCTTTTAGTTGTATTTATAATGAGTATTATGAAGATAATAAATTCAAGTAAGACTATGTTTAATGATTATTTTCATGTATTAAATATGTTTTATTTGATATATCCAATATTGGGAATATTAATTACGAGCGTTATTTTTAAATTAAAAAATGTAATTTACATATTTATGTCTTTATTTATTCTTATTACCAGTATCTATATGATAGGTTTTGAATCATTAAATCTTTCACCGGGGTTTAACCCGGCAAGACATCTCTTTGATATGTTTATGATTGCATCATTATATTTATTTTACGAAAAAAAATACAATATAAAATATTATGTTTTATCATTATTTATTGCTGTAATATCAATTTTATGGAGTAAAGAATCAGGTATAATGTTATATGTTTCCTTCTTAATAAGTATAATATTCATGGTATTATTTTCAGATAAATATAATAAAAAAATGAAAATATTATTAACTATTATTACTCTAATTCCTTCGGTAATAATATTTTTAAATAATAAGAGTAATATTATTGATACTGGTATTTACATGTTTTTAGGTGTTGGGTGTCCGAAAATAGTATTTCCTACTACAGAAAATATATTGTTAGTTTTTGCGATACTTGGTATTATCATTTTATATAATTTAATTAAAAAGGAAAGATATTCGTATTTCTATATGTTTTTGTGGTTATACGGAGTGATGAATATGTTGTATTATATATGGAATCCAGCACCAAATCATTTATGGAATGTGATAATGTGCAATTTTTTAACAATAACTTTATTTATAAAATTAATATTAGATACTACGATAAAAAGGACATTTCCAAATAAGTGTATATTAATATTATTGATGATATATTTTGCAGACCAGTTTTATTTTCCTGCTATAAATGAATATAATAAACAATTGACAAAATTCAATAATATATTTAAAGAACACGAGAAAGTATTGTGGAATTATGAAGGGATTAGATTTATTACAACAATGCAAATAGAGATGATTGATAAAGATATCCAGTTAATAAATAAAATAAATGATGGAAGTAATGGAATATATTTATTATCAAAGATGGATGATTTTTTACCGGTAATATTAAATAAACACAATAAATTACCTGTTATGTCGTTAATGACAAATCTTGTTGCTAAAAATGACAGTGAAAAAATAATAAATTATTTTAAAGAAAAACAACCGGAATATATTGTTGCAGATAAAGATATATATTTACCTTCGTTATTCCAGATTGTGGATCCTGAAGATAAAAATATACCACTTTCACAACCATCACAAATTAGATCTGCTGTAATAGATGAATTTAAAAAGTGTGCAAGAATTATATTAAATAAATATACGTCAATAGAAGATGGGTATCTATTAACTGTATATAGAATAAATAATAAATAATGTTAATTACCTTGTAAAGTATTGACAAATAAGGGTTTTAATGATATTATACTGATTATATTAAGATAAATAATGGATGAAAAAATGAATATAATAATGGAAAAAATGAAATCCAACGAAAATACATTGCTTTTTCATGCATTTATTTGCAGTTTTGGATTATTAAAAATAATATGGCGGGTTTCAACTCAAATTGCAAAGTATGTGTTTCCAAACATATCATATGAATTGAATGATTGGGTTGTGAAATTGTTTTTCCATGAGAAAAGGTACGAACTATTTGGTTATGCTATTACAATTACAGCAATACTTATATTTTATTTGCTCTTTTATTTAAGAATGGTAAAAATAAGTAAAAATAATGATGAATTTCATAATTATATAACAGCAAACAACAGTATTTATATTTCTTGGTTCATTATTATTTTAATAGTCAACATAGTGCTTGTTTTATCAATAGATATGGGTAAAACTGTAAAATACTTTCTTGTTTTATTATGGGTTGCTTTATCATTTCTGCCTTTCTATATTGAATCAATTCGGAAAATTAAAATAAATAAAAGCAAAATAAATAAATATTACTATATATTATTTTCTTTGATATTGATTATAATAATTATTGTTTTTTCTCCGTTTGTTTTTATTAAATTAAAGATAATTAATGAGTATTTTGATATTCCTGAAGAAACCTTAATGGGAAATAAGTATATAAATAATAGTGAATATATAAATAAAAACAATATTTTCATAGACCATAATAAATATAATCTTGAAGTAGATAAAGCATCATCCCCGGCGCCGAAACAAGGAACATATATAAATATATCAAAGACAAATGCCTTAGTAAAATTCATAGATCGTAATAAATTAAAATATTATTATGATGATAGATTAAAAGCATTATGTGTTGTAGGGAATATGGATAATAAAGAAAAATTAGAGTTAAGTAAATTGACGACGGATGAAAATGAAAAATTATTGATAAATGAATTATATGATTTGAGTAATACGGTGTTTTTACAAAATAGTAAAAGATATTCTCAAGAAGAAATGGAGTTTTTAAAGAAAAACGAATTTGAATTACACCAGCAGATACTTAATCGATGGATAATACATCATCATAATTTTGTTTTAGCACCAATTAATGAGTATTCACTTGGCAGAAATCCAAATGAAATTTATATGCAGTACGGGTTTTTGAACATAATTATGATGAAAAAACTACTGAATATTTTTGGCGGGATAAATTACCAGAATTATTTTAAAATTTGGTATTCTTTTTATTACATATATTTTATTTTGTTTATAATACTTGCATTTTTGCTTTTTAAAAGAATTGAATATGTTCTAATTGTGACAATGCTGTCATTTGGAGCTTTTAGTAAAATCAGTTATCAATTGATGTTTTTGGGTCCAGGATTAAACCCAATAAGGCATTTTTTTGATATATTTATTATATGTTTTTTATTTTTATATTTGGTTAAAAGAAATAATATATATTATTATTTAACATTGTTATTTGCATTGATTGGAATATTTAATAATTCTCAAATAGGATTTTTTGCTTTGATTGCATTGATTTTTACTCTGATAGTAATATTCTATGTAGAACCGAAAGAGAGATCGCTTGGTAAAATTATTGCAGCAACATCAGCATTAGTTGTTGGTATTATATCGCTTTTGTTTTTAAAAGTAGGTTCTGATGTTTATTCACATTACTATTTGGAAGGACTATGCGGTTTTCCGGTAGATTTAAAATATATCGTCATTTTTCTTTTTCTGTTAAGTTTGGGATATGTAACAATAATTAAATTTATAAATAAAAATGATTATATAAAGTATGTTTGTATATTTTTATTGTTTTATTCGCAAGCAATGTTCATATATTTTGTCTGGGGAGCTACAAAACCACATTTGTATAATTTTTCATTTGTATATATTTTAACAGTTGTTGCAATGCTGAAATTAATTATTAATAATTCAATAAAAATAAAAAAATATGAAAACAATTATGCTGCTTTGTTAGTTTTATTATCTTTACTGTATATTTTTCCTTCATTATATATGTATTATAACTCTAAACGCGAATACGATAATGTATTCAAAACACATAAAACATACGAATGGAATTTAGACAGGGCAAAATTTACTTCAACTATGGATCCTGAATATTTTGAAAATTCAATAAGTATTATTCAAAAGTATTCAAAAGAAAACGGGATTTACATAATATCAAAGTATGATAATTTTCTTCCTTTTTTATCAAAAAAATACAGTGATATGCCTTATTTTGATGTGCAATGGTTCTTAATAACTCAAAAAGAAGTACAGGAATGCATAAAAAAAGTGAAAACAAAAAAACCTGAATACTTGTTTGTTGATACAGATATAAACAGGAGTTTAATTCCGGATAAAATACCTGAAGGATTGTATAATATTGTTTTTTTATATGAAGAGTCTATATGGAGGATCCAGCGATTGAATTTATTGAAAGATATATTTTCTGCTGTAAAGGATGATTACGAACCTGTTGAGCAGGGGTATTTGATAACTGCATACAAGAGGAAACAAAGTAAATGAAGTAGGTAAAGTAAAAAAAGAAAAAGAAGTAAAAAAAGTAAAATACATATTTTGATGAGAAATTGTAATTTAGAAAATAGTATTAATACGGAGATATCAAAATGAAAATAATGCTAACCGGGGGAAGCGGGTTTATTGGTAAGAATTTTATAGAAACCCTGGGGAAAAAATACGAAATACTTGCGCCAACTCATAAAGAGATAGAATTGATTGATGAAGAAGCAGTAGATAACTATTTTAAGAATAAAAAATTTGATGTTGTAATACATAGTGCTGTGAGACCGGGTCACAGGGCTGTAAAAGATTCATCAAATCAGTTATACAATAATACAAGAATGTTTTTTAACCTTGTAAGAAATTCGGACAAATATAATAAAATGATATTTCTAAGTTCAGGACTTGTTTATGATATAAGATTTTATCAACCCAGGATGAAAGAGGAATATTTTGGAACTCATATTCCAGTGGATGAAGGAGGTTTTTCAAAATATATAATTTCAAAATATATAGAAAAAACGGATAATATTCTGGATTTAAGACCATTTAGTGTATTTGGTAAATATGAAAATTATACAATCAGGTTTATTTCAAATGCGATATGCAAAACACTTTTTAATTTACCAATAACTATTAAACAAAATAGAAAATTTGATTTCATTTTTATAGATGATTTGGTAAAAGTAATTGATTATTTTATTCAAAATGAACAGAAATTCAAATCATATAATGTTAGTCCTGATAAAACAATTGAATTATATGAAATCGCAAAAATGGTAAAAAAGATATCAGAAAAGGATATCAAAATAATTGTTAAAGAAAAAGGAATGGGAGTAGAATATAGCGGTGATAATACGAGATTAAAAAATGAAATTAAATCTATGAAATTTAACAGTATTGATGAATCAATAAAAAAATTATATAATTGGTATAAAGAAAATGCTAATTTAATTAAAAAAGAAGATTTACTTTATGATAAATAAAGAAGAGAATATGATTAAGGTATCAGATTATATCATAGAACATCTTGCAAATAAGTACGGGATTAAACATATATTTATGATATCCGGCGGTGGTGCGATGCATCTTAATGATTCTGTGGGAAAATGTAAGAAAATAAAATATATCTGTAACCATCATGAGCAAGCTTGTGCTGTTGGAGCAGAGGGTTATTCAAGGGTTACAAATAAACTTGCAGTTTGTATCGTAACTTCGGGTCCCGGAGGGACAAATACTTTAACGGGTGTTATAGGACAATGGCTTGATTCTGTGCCTGTACTTTATATTTCCGGACAGGTTAAATTTGAGACAACAATTGAATCTTGCCGAGAAATTGGTTTAAGGCAGTTTGGTGATCAGGAAATTAATATTACAGATATGGTTAGACCTGTGACTAAATATGTAAAGTTTGTCAAAGATCCATTGGATATAAAAAGAATGTTAGATAAAGCTATATATCTATCTACACACGGGAGACCTGGCCCGGTCTGGTTAGACATTCCATTAAATGTACAAGGTTCTTTAATAGATGAAAAAAAATTAAAAGAGTATAATAAAAAAGAAGATTTGTTTAAGACAGAAGGAAATTTAGATGGTAAAATAAAAAAAGTTGTAAAACTTTTAAAAGAATCAAAACGACCGGTATTTATAGCCGGACAAGGGATAAGGATATCCGGTGGAAAGAAAATATTTTTAAAATTAGTTGAGAAACTTAATATCCCGGTAGTTACAACATTTTGTGGTTTTGATTTAATACCGTCAAGTCATCCTTTGTTTATAGGAAGAATAGGTACACTCGGAGACCGTGCCGGAAATTTTGCTTTACAGAACTCTGATTTGGTGTTATCGGTAGGTTCAAGAAATAATATAAGGCAGGTTAGTTACAACTGGCAATCATTTGCCAGAGCAGCCAAAAAAGTAATTGTTGATATTGATAAAGCGGAACTAAAAAAACCTACTATAAAACCGGATATTCCCGTTAATGTTGATGCCTCGGATTTTATGGAGAAACTTAGATCCAGAATAACGAAAACTAATCTACCAAAGTATAATGATTGGGTAGAATGGTGTTTAATAAGAAAAAACAAATATGATGTGGTTCTGCCTGAATATAAAAAAGTTAAAAACGCAGTTCAACCGTATTATTTTATAAGAGTATTGACAGAAAATTTAAGGGAAAATTCAATAGTGGTTTCAGCGAACGGATCTGCTTGTGTTACTTTGTTTCAGGCCGGGGTCGTTAAAAACGGACAAAGAATGTTTTGGAATTCAGGATGCGCATCAATGGGATTTGATTTACCTTTTTCAATCGGTGCGTGTTTTGCCTCTGGCCAGAAGGACATTATATGTATTGCCGGTGACGGAAGTATTCAGATGAATATTCAGGAATTACAAACAATAATCCATTATAAATTACCGATAAAAATATTTTATCTTGATAATGAAGGATATATTTCTATGAAGCAAACTCAAAATAGCTTTTTCGGAGGCAGATTAGTGGCGTGTGATAAAGATTCAGGAGTTAGTTTTCCTGATATTATAAAGGTAGGAAAAGCATATGGTTTCAAGACTGTAACAATCAGTAATCATTCTGGTCTGGATAAAAAGATTAGAAAAATACTATCAGACAAGGGTCCATTAATATGCAAAGTAAAGTTGTTGGGTAATTACATATTTTCACCAAAGTTATCCTCGGAAAAATTACCTGACGGAAAAATGGTGTCAAAACCCTTGGAAGATCTATTTCCGTTTTTGAATAGGGATGAATTTAAGAGTAATATGATAATTTAGAAACAACCCCCTAACCCCCTTTATTAAGGGGGAATTAAAATTTCGGAGGTAAATTATGAAAACAATGTTTATTGTCGGTGGTACGGGTGGGATAGGTATAGCCATTGCTGAGAAATTTAAAAATAACGGATTTAATGTAATTGTTCCGTCTGAACAGGAACTTAATTTTTTAGATGGGAATACTATAGAAAAATACTTCAAAGGGAAAAATTTTGATGTGGATGTGATAATTAATTGTGCGGGTATTAATAACCCTAAACCTTTTGAAGATTTAACATATAAAGATATTGACAAGACTTTTTCTGTAAATGTTGGCGGGTTTTTTAAAGTGTTACAATACCTGGTACCAAAAATGAAAGAGAAAAAAAGCGGGTATATTCTGGCCATATCCTCAATATACGGACATATTTCCAGGAAAGGAAGGCTCCCGTATTCAATGTCCAAGCATGCCTTGAACGGTATGGTAAAAACTTTAGCCTTAGAATTTGGTCCGTATAATATAAAAGTAAATGCAGTTTCACCAGGTTTTGTTGAAACTGTTATGACTTCGAAGAACAATTCTCCTGAAGTTGTAAAAGGATTCATAGAAAAGATTCCGTTAGGTTATATGGCCAAACCAGATGATATAGCGAAAATTGTTTATTTTTTATGTTCCCCTGAAAATAATTATATAACCGGCCAGTGCCTAATAGCGGATGGAGGTTATACAATAGGAGGATTTGAAAAGTGAGTATTAAGTTTATAGTTCAGAGTGATAAATTTACTGTTCCGGATAATTGTTTTAAAGAGGATACATTCCAGATAAAATCCATCCCCAGACCATATAATGTGGTGTGGGATGATCAGGCAGAACCATACAAAAGAATAAATAAAATCCTGTCAGAAAATACGAATAATCTTTTGTTTATTGATGAAAAAGTATACAAATTACACGGTAAAAAAATAAATATTTCAAAGGACAGAATATTGTTTGCAAAAGCCGCGGAAGAATTTAAAACTTTAAACGGAGTAATAAAACTTATTGATTTTTTGCAGGAGCATAATTTTACAAAAGGAGAAAAACTTGTTGTTGTCGGGGGAGGAATAATTCAGGATGTAGGTGCCTTTGCTGGTATATCATTCAAGAGGGGAATCCCATGGATTTATTTTCCGACAACACTTCTTTCAATGTGCGACAGCTGTATAGGAGCAAAAGCAGGGGTTAACCATAAACAGATTAAGAACCAGATATCTTTATTCTCTTCACCTTCAGAAGTTATTATCAATCCAAGTTTTTTAAAAACACTCCCCAGTAAAGATTTAAAATCCGGACTTGGTGAAATATTAAAACTATATATCATAGGTGGTAAAAAATTCATAAACATATATAAAAAAATAGTCAAAAAAGGAAATGTAAAAAAAATAAGTGATTATAAAAAATTGCTTCTTGGTTCTTTGCATGTTAAAAAGGCGGTTATAGAATTGGATGAGTTTGAGAATAATCACAGGAAAGTCTTGAATTACGGGCACACTCTTGGGCATGCTATTGAATCAATGTCTAATTATAAAATATCACACGGACAGGGTGTTGCTCTAGGAATGTTGTTGGTAAATGAGTTTAGTTATAAGAGAGGCCATTTGCCGTTGAAAAGCAAACAATTAATGGAAAAATTGATAGTTGATTTGCTTGATGAAAAAGTTATAAATATTATGAAAAAATTATCTGTTGAACAATTAGCGAACCTTTTGAAAAAGGATAAAAAAACAATGGGGAACACCATAAATTTTGCTATTCTTACGGATTTGGGGAATATAAAACTATTGCCGCTGAATATAGATACTTCGCTTTGCGATGAGATAAGAAGTATTATAAATAAGTATTTTTGAAAAACGAGATATTGATATAAAATTATTGTTGTGGTATAATGTAAGATATATCGGGGTCAGGGACGACCCCGACTCCATTAACACATATTATACGAGGAGGTGTACTAATGAATAATCTGGAAAGAAAAATGGTAGATGTTCTAAAAGATTTAAAAGAAAACAACGGTGTAACAGGAATAAAAGCGGAATTTGAAGCAGAAGGCACAAGAATGGAAGAGGCATTAAGACTTAAAGATGTTATAACAAAAGCAGGACTTGGTTTATCTTTAAAAATCGGCGGTTGTGAAGCAATCAAAGATATGTATGAAGCCAGGACAATCGGAGTAGAAAGAATTATTGCTCCTATGGTGGAAAGCCCGTTTTCCTTGATAAAATTTCTTAGGGCGACAAAACTTGCTTATCCGAAAGATGAGCAGGAAGATATTGATTTTTTAGTTAATATAGAGACAATTACCGCTTATAATAATTTTGAAAAAATGCTTGAAATCCCCGAGATTCAACAGTTAGATGGTATTGTTATAGGAAGAGTTGATATGACCGGATCAATGGGATTATCAAGAGAAGATATAAACAACGACAAGATATTTGATATAGTAAAAGATCTGGTGGTTAAAGCAAAGAATAATAACAAAAAAAAATTGGATACTGTTGTTGGTGGTGGTGTTTCTGCTTTTTCCATTCCATTTTTTAAAAGGCTTCCGGAAAACACATTGGACCGTTACGAGACCAGAAAAGTTATATTTGAATGTATAAAAGCATTTAAAGGAGATCCGGATAAAGGTATTTTAAAGGCTGTTGGTTTTGAACTGCTTTGGCTTAAAAACAAACGGGGTTATTATTCATTGATAGAGAGTGAAGATGCCCAGAGAATAGTAATGCTTGAATCAAGATATAAAAAGATGATTGAAGATGCCGGAGGGAAGTACGAGTAAACTAATTAGTGTTGTTACAGCTTGTTATAATGAAGAAGAAAATGTAGAAGAATTGTATAAACAGGTAAAAAATGTTTTTGCTGAGTTAAAAGAATATAAATACGAGCATATTTTTATTGACAATGCTTCCACAGATAAAACTGTTCCTATCTTAAAAGAAATTGCAAAAGTAGATAAGAATATCAAAATCATAGTAAATGCAAGAAACTTTGGGCATATCCGCTCGCCTTTCCACGGCTTACTTCAATCTAATGGCGAGGCAGTCGTTTTGACTGTTGCGGATTTACAGGACCCGCCAGTAATGATTAAAGATTTTATAAAAAAATGGGAAGAGGGGTATAAAATAGTTGTAGCCACTAAAAAAGAAAGCCAAGAATCAACGGCAATGTTTGCCATTAGAAAAGCATTTTATAAGTTTATAAACAAAATATCTGAAATTGAACTAACAGAAAATTTTACTGGTTTTGGTTTATACGATAAAAAGGTAATAGAAATTTTAAAAAAGATAGATGATCCTTACCCTTATTTCAGGGGGCTAATATGCGATATTGGTTTTGAAAGAGCAGAGGTAGAATTTGTTCAGCCAACGAGAAAAAGGGGAATAACGAAGAATAATTTTTATACGCTGTATGATATGGCCATGCTTGGAATAACAAATCATTCAAAAATCCCTTTAAGAATATCCACCATGCTTGGTTTTACGCTTTCAATTATTAGTGTCTTAATAGCCATAATTTATTTTCTTTTTAAAATAATTTTCTGGTCCAATTTCCCGATGGGTATGGCCCCGCTTGTTATCGGTTTATTTTTCTTTGCTTCTGTGCAATTGTTTTTTATTGGTATTCTGGGGGAGTATATTGGTTCAATTTATACGCAGGTTTTAAAAAGACCTCTTGTGATTGAAAAAGAACGAATTAACTTCGACTAATTTTGTAATGGGTCAGTTATCGAGGGTAGTCGCAGGTTTTAACCTGCGTACAAATAACGCAACCTGAAGGTTGCGACTACCAAAAGCGACAATCACTGACCGATTACCTAATTTCGGTTATTTTTATTGACTAAGGGGATAAAAAAAGTCATTATTTAATTGAACAAAATTCAAAAAAATGCTACTAATATAGTAGAACATTACGAATTACGGATTGAGGATTACGAATTAAATTATGTCGAGGGGGTGGATTATGAAAAAAGTATTATTTTTCTTGTGTGTTTTGGTTTTCCTGCCTGTAATAGGATGGGGGTACTATGATGATTTTAATGGGTATGAGTATTATTATGAATTGATAGATGATTGTGAAAGTTTAACTCCCCAAAGTGCTGCTTCATGGGTAGTTGACACCGGGACCAATACAATTAGTATTGTATCAAGTAAATTTGGTAATGGTATTGGTTGGGACAAAGGAAATACAGGTAATGATAGTTATATAAAAGGTGAAGGAGTTTATTCAACTACTCCTAAGGATATAAGTGGTTTAAGTTCAGGTTGCCTGACATTCTGGTATTACATACCAACGGGATTTGGTGCAACAATTTCCAGGATAGAAGGTATGTTGACCGATAGTACAACAATTTCTGCGATTACATCTAATAAGACTGTAGCTTCTAAAACAACAGAAGTTACATTAGATGGTTGGAATTATTTTAAAGGACAACTTTCGGTTCAAGGTGCTCCAGATTATAGTAGTATAAAGTCTATAAGAGTAGGTCTTCAAACATCAACTGTTATTAGTGCAAATGGAATAATAATTGATGATATTAAAGTAGTTAGTTCAAATAATACTACAAATGGTGTCTGGAATGAAGCAAGTGGAGTATGGGAAATTTTAGATGTAAGTGGAAATAAGGTTTATTATCAGAACGGTAGTTGTGCTGAGGCTACTCCTCCACTTTTTACAAAGACAACTTATAGAGATTTTGTCTATACGGCTAAAGTTCGTTTGAATGATGCTGGTTACACTGGTCTAGTTTTTAGAAAAAAGGATAGTAATTATTATTTCTTTAGTTTGGATGTTGCTTCAAATAAAATAGAATTAAGGAAATATGTAGGAGGTTTTAGTGATGTGGCGAGTGCAGATACTTCTACTACATTATCTACTAATACAAATTATTATCTAAAAGTTGTATGTATTGGTAGTAGTATAAAAGCATACACATCAGTAACAGATGAAAGTAATTATACTGAAAGATTTAATATTACTGACACAAACCTGCTATCTCCTGGTCATATTGGGCTTTTAACTAACAAAGAAGGATATTTTGATAATATAAAGGTTCTTCCAATCCCATCTTATATAGCTACATCTGGTGGAGATAATGAGGTGAAATTATATTGGACACCTTATTCTTATTCAGGAGAGATTGCTTCGTATAATATTTATCGTAGCACAACAAGTGGTGGACCATATAATGATGAGTGGACATCGGGGAATGCATATTATACAGATACAAATGTAATAAATAAGACAACTTATTATTATAAAGTTACGGCCAATGTTGTTATTAATGCAACAACTACAGAAAAAACTGATATAGCCTTATCATCAGAAGTTTCTGCTACTCCACATCCAGGGGTTGTAGTTTCTAATAATCCATTTACACCAAATAGTTCAAATCCAGCATTTCAAAAAGTTACATTTACAGTGTATAATCCTACGAATGATATAATTGAATTAAAAGTTTATCAGCCAACAGGTGTGTTGATTAATACTGTTACGGTAGCAAGTGGTTCAGATATATCCTGGGATGGAACTAATTTAAGTGGTGGTATTGTTGAAGGTGGAGTTTATGTTTATCAGATAAAAGTAAGTGGGGGTGTAGCCGGTAGTGGTTCTGTAATTTTAGCCAAGTGACAAAAAAAGGGGGGTATATGAAAAAAATAATTCTAACAATTCTACTTATTTCAAGTATGTCATACAGTGCATTTTATGATACAGGTATTGGAGCAAGACCAATCGGACTGGGAGGTGCTTTTGTAGGTGTAGCTGATGATGCCAATGCAATGTATTATAATATCGCCGGGATATCACAGATTAAAGAAATAACATTTACGGCTACATACAGTAACTATTTTCTTGGAATCAAGGATAATTATATGGCCGTAGTTTGTCCTTTTCAAAAATATGGAACTATTGGGGTAAGTTGGCTAAATATGGCCGCAAATTTATATAATGAAAATACTTTTACTTTAGGTTATTCTTATCCGCTTGATAGGAATAGTTACCTGGGAATAGGTGTTAAAATGCTTTTAAAGTCATTTGGTAATGATGAATTGTCTGCATTAAATCCTGTTTTTAGTAAAACTACAGCTTCCGGGTTTGCCGTGGACATAAGTTTATATAGCAAATTAACAGACGATATTTCAGTAGGTGCTTCTTTTGAGAATTTAAACCAGCCAGATGTAAGTTTATCTTCAAAAGATACAGTGCCGTCAATTTATAGGGCTGGAGCAAAGTATAAATTATTCAAGAGTTTATTTTTAACAGCAGAGGGTGACTATCGTAATAGTGAGATAAAAGGGGCTATTGGTTCTGAATATTCAGTAGATGTTAAGTTTCTTGAGACATTAGGAATAAAAGATTCAAATATTAGTTTTAGAGGTGGATTTGGCTATGGAACAAATAATTACTCTAATTTATCCTTAGGGTTTTCATTCTTTTTACCTACAAAGTATGTAGATGGAAGATTAGATTATTCATTTACCCTGCCATTTAATTTTATCGATGGTATGACAACTCACAGGTTTACTATAAACATAATGGAGCCAAAGCCGGAATTTAATATTTAATACATAATGACAAAACATATTGCCATTGAATTATCCTGCCTTTTTATGATATTATATACTTACTATGAAAAATAAAGTAGTTGTAGTCATGCCGGCTTACAATGCAGCCAGAACTTTAGAATCAACATACGACGATATTCCAAAAGAGTATGTAGATGAAATAATTCTTGTTGATGATGCCAGTCATGATGAAACTGTAAGAAAGGCAAAAGAATTAGGATTAAATATTCTTGTTCATCCGGAAAACAGGGGTTATGGGGGCAATCAAAAAACCTGTTATACTGAGGCATTAAAAGAAGGTGCTGATATAATAGTGATGCTGCATCCTGATTATCAATATGACCCAAAGTTAATTCCAGAAATCATAAAACCAATAAAAGAGGGTAAAGCAGATTTGGTCTTAGGCTCTAGAGTATTAAGTAAAACTGCTTTATCCGGTGGTATGCCAATTTATAAATTTATCAGTAATAGATCTTTAACCTTTGCTGAAAATTTGGTTTTAGGACAGCATCTTTCAGAATTTCATACAGGTTTTAGAGCCTATAGCCGAAAGTTACTAACCACTATCCCATTTATGAATAATTCCGATAGATTTGTTTTTGATACTGAAGTTATTGTTCAAACAGTATTTTTTGGATTTAAAATAACTGAGATTCCCTGCCCGACCAGATACCTTAAAGATTCATCTTCTATAAACTTCATAAATAGTGCCGTATATGGGTTACAGACTTTATTTACATTGTTTAAGTATATTCTTTGTAAACTTAATATAAAGAACTATCCGATTTTTAAGAAAGGCTAATCCATGAAACTTCATAGTTCGCTTATTAGAAAAATATGGTGGAATGTTTTAACGGCTTTAACTATTTTTTTAATTAAATTATTTGGTAAAAAAGAAGTATCTGAGTCGGGGTCGTCCCTGACCCCGACATATAGAGAATTCTCTAACGAGATTAATTTAAACGAAATAAAAAAGATTCTTATTATACGCATGGATAAAGTTGGAGATTTAATTCTGGCTACTCCTGTATTTGAAAATATAAAAAAAAATTTTCCAGATGTTAAAATTGATGTACTTACCGGTAAATATAATAAAAATGTACTTCATCGGAATCCAGATGTCAATGAAGTGTTGGTTCACAGTTTAAAAACACTTCTCAAATTAGAAAAACAGAAATATGATTTATGTCTAAATTTAATTTATGATTTTGAACTTAAAAGCGCGCTGGCTTGTTACTTGTCTAAGGCAAAATTTAGATTAGGATATAAAAGCAAGTATAGTTCTAATTTTTTTAATTTGGAGATGGAAAGAGATTCTGGCTCAAAATACGAATTAGACAGGAATCTTGATTTATTGAAGTTTGTTGGGATAAAAACTGATATAGATAAGCCAAAACTTTATCCGTCTGATGAAGATTTTGATAAGATTAAAAGATATCTTATGGAAAATAATATTTTATTAGGTGATATTTTAGTAGGTTTTAATCCTGGAACAGGCAGGAGGATTCGTAGATGGCCATCTAAAAAATTTATATTACTGGGGAAGGAATTAGTTAAAAAATATAATGTTAAAATAATGGTTATCTGGGGAAAAACCGAAAGAGTAATTGCTGATGAAATAGTTAATTCAATAGGTCGTAATTCTTTTTTAGCACCCCAAACGGATGTTTTAGAACTTACGGCCTTAATTTCTAATTTTAAAGTTTTTGTATCCGGTAATACCGGGCCAATTCATATGGCCATGGCTATAAATGTCCCAACTGTCGGGCTTTATGGAAAGAATGATTATCAAAACTGGACGCCAGAAAATGATGAAAAATTGGTTATAGTTAAAGGGGAAAAATGCGAAGAGATTAAGGTTGATGAAGTCTTAAAAGGAGTTGAAAAATTTATATGCTGAATCTTTCAGTTATTATTTTTACATATAATGATCAAGAAAATATTAAAAGATGCTTGGAAACTGTTAAGGGTTGGGTTAAAGAAATTATAATAATTGATGCTAAAAGTTTCATAGATAAGAAGTATATTGAAAAAGCAAAAGGTGAATGGGTTTTATTCTTAAATGCAGATGAGGAAGTTTCAATACCATTAAAAATAGAAATTAGACAGGTTATTCCAGGAACTTCTTTTAATGAATTTTATATACCTGTAATTTCTAATATTACTGGTGAATGGAAGAAAGAATCTGACGAATCTCCCTGTCCTAAAGGGCAGGGTTATAATATTGTGCCAAGATTGATAAGAAAAGTTAGATATGAATCTCCCTGTCCTGAAGGGCATGGTTTTTTGAAAAATCCGATAAGACATTATGTGCTAGGTGAGACTGTTACGGCTATCCCAAAATTTGAAGTTAAAAAGATACTCATTATCAAACTAAGGGGTATTGGAGATACAGTTATTTTAACTCCAGTTATTAGAAATCTTAAGAAGTTTTATAAAAAAGCAGAAATATCAGTTCTTATTCAGCAGAGTAGTCTTGATGTTTTAAAGAATAATCCTTACATGAAACATATCTTTTTTTATGAGGGATTTATAAAAACAGTATTTAAATTGATGAAAGAAAAATTTGATCTGGTGATTTGTCCCCAGTCGAGTTTTAAGACTGCATTATTAGGATTTTTAATTAGAGCCAAGATAAGAGTTGTTAGCAATCATAACGGCCGGAATTATTTTTCAAATATAGTAGTTCAAAAGCCGCAGGAATATGAATCTGCTCTTAACCGAGATTTAGATTGTTTGAGAGCATTAGGTATACCCATAAGAAATAACCATGTGGAAGTATTTGTAACATCCCACGAAAAATCTAAAAGCATTAAATTACTTAAAAAACATTGGATAAAAAAAGAAGATGTTTTAGTAGGGTTTGGTCTTGGTGCGAGTAAAGAACATAAGATATGGTTTAAAGAAAGATTTGCTGTTTTATCTGACGAGCTCATTAAAAGATTTAATTGCAAAGTGATTTTTTTTACTGACCCATTAAAGGAAAAATATGTTTTTGAAATATCAAATCTTATGAAAAATAAGCCGATAATATTTAAAGAACTTAAATTAAGAGATGTTATCTCGGTTATTTCAAGATTAGATTTGTTTATAGGAAATGATTCTGGCCTAGCCCATATATCAGTTGGGCTAAATGTGCCTTCTATTGTAATTGTTGGATCAGAAGAACCAAAGATATTTCATCCTTATTTGACAAAAGATAAACATTGTGTTATAAGTAAGGATATAGAATGTAAACCCTGCTGGAAGAAAGAATGTGAAATTCCTCTTTGTTTAGATTTAATAACAGTAAATGATGTGTTAAAAGTAGTTAGAAAATTAATACAAGATGTCCTATAAAAGAATAAATGGGGTTGTATTCCCCCTTAATAAAGGGGGATCAAGGGGGTTGTATACAATCCAAATTTAAAATTTCGTGCAAGAGAAATCAGTTAAAAGGGCAACAACCCCCTAACCCCCTTTATTAAGGGGGAATTATAAAGAAAAATAAGTAGGCGCTGTCCCTAGTTTAGCTAGTTAGGAGATATTATGCTTTTATCTATAGAAAAGATAAGCAAGGTATACAAAGCAGGAAATGCAGAATTTAAAGCATTGGATGAAATTAGTTTAACTATAAAAGAAGGAGAATTTCTGGCTATTATGGGTCCATCTGGTTCGGGGAAATCTACTTGTATGAATATTTTAGGTTGTTTAGACAGAGCCACAAGTGGTTCATACAAACTTGAAGATAAAGAAGTTACTGATTTAGGTGATTCTGAATTGGTTAAAATCAGGAACAAAAAGATAGGATTTGTTTTTCAATCTTTTAATTTACTCCCAAGGACTAATTCTTTGAGAAATGTAGAACTGCCATTGATATATAGCGGAGATGAAAACAAAAAAGAAAAAGCAATGAAAGCCTTAGAGATGGTTGGACTTAAGAATAAGGCAAATAATAAACCAAATGAACTTTCGGGTGGAGAACAACAAAGGGTAGCCATTGCCAGAGCATTAGTTAATGACCCTTCTATAATTCTGGCAGATGAACCAACAGGAAATTTAGACAGTAAATCTGGACAAGAAATAATGGAGATATTTAGGTCCCTGCATAATGTCGGTAAAACTATAATAATGGTAACACATGAATCAGATATTGCTGCATATGCGGAGAAGTCTATTCATTTTAAAGATGGGAAGATTTTGTAATAATATAACTGTCGGGGTCTGGGACGACCCCGACTATATACAACCCCCTAACCCCCCTTATTAAGGGGGAATTAAAAAATCTGGCTACCATTATGAGGTGAGAGATGCTGAAAAAAATTGCGTTTATCTTATTAATTTTTTCTTCGGTTTTTGCAGAAAATTTAACATTAAAACAATGTGTAGATATTGCTTTAGAAAATAATCCAGATATAGTTATCTTAAAAAATAATTTGGAAAGTAGCCGGTCTAAGATTAAAGAGGTTAGAGCAAATTACTGGCCAGTAATTTCAGGAAATTTTTTAGCATCACGGAGGGTTAGTCCTTCATCATCTTTGTATGGTTTATTAGCGTCTTCATTCCCTGGTTTAGAAGCAACGTCAGATGTTTCTACTTATACGGCTGGATTATCTTTACAACAAAATATCTGGGATTTTGGTAGAACATCATCTATTGAAAAACAAGCTAAGGACAATGAGGGTTTATCACTTTTACAACTTGATAGAAAAAAACAAGAAGTGATTTACAATGTAAGAAAAAGTTATTACAGTTTGCTTCTGGCTAAAGTTATGGAGAAAATTATTGATTCTAATTTAAAAAGTATAGAGAGTTTACTTGAATCTACAAAGGAAAGACAAAAACAAGGTCTGGCTACCGAGATAGATGTTTTAAATATAGAATCCGAATATGTTAAATTCAAATTAGAGGTTAAGAAATCCAACCATCAAGTTGAATTAACAACCTTATCGTTAATTAATCTTCTGGGAAAGACTTTTTGTGAACAAGTATTTTTTCGCACCTTAAAAGATGTGACTACAGAAGATTTTTCTATTCCAGAGGAGAACCCTTTAGGTTTTAAGGATTTTGAAGAATGCAAAAATAAAGCAATTTCTTCTCGTTTTGAATTTAAGGAGTTAGAATTACAGGAAAACCTTGCTCAGACAGCTATTTCATCGGTTTACAGTGAATGGTTACCTGTAATTTCTGGTTCGGCTTCATATGATTTAACTGGTAATATTTTTTTTCCAAATCAACCGAGTTGGAGTGTGGGTCTTAATATTTTAATTCCTCTTTTTAGTGGTTTTAGTAGCCAAGCCAGGTTAGAGCAATCTGAAAAAAGTTTAAAAAATATAGATTCAAGTAAAAAGCAACTGATTCAAAATATAATACTTCAAGTAAAAAATAATTATTACAAAGTTTTAGAAGAAAAGGAAAATATAGATGTGGTTAAAAAGAAATATGAGTATCTTCGTAAAAATTTTGAAGGAACTTCTGCAAAGCATAATGCTGGACTTACAACTTTGACAGAACTTGTTGAGGCACAGACAAAAAAGATAATTTCTGAACTTGAGAATCAAAATGCAATTTATAATTATTATCATGCATTAAATGAATTGGAATATTCTCTGGGAGGGATAAAATGAAAAAGATTACATTAATTGAATTTGGAATAGTTCTTATTGTTGTTTTCTTGTTTACCCAGTGTGGTTTAAGAGGAGGAACAGAGGTTAAAGTAGCAAAAGTTGTCAGGGGCGAATTAATCGTGTCAGTTTCTGCTACTGGAACTGTTCGCTCTAACCATGAGGCTAAATTAACTACTGTTTCATCAGGTAGAGTAAATAAAATAATGGTTGAAGAAAATCAGGCTGTGGAGAAAGGTAAAATATTACTTGATCTTGATTCAACTGCTCAGGCGGAGAAAGATTATAATCGTCTGGCAAAGTTAGGAGAAAAAGGTTTTGTTACTCCTAGAGAGGTTGAATTGGCAAAAGAACAGTGGAAAAATACTTTTATATCTGCTCCCTTCTCCGGAACAATTGTTAAAAAATTTGTTGAAGTTGGAGAGCCATTAATGGGAGGAACCCCTGCGTTTTTAATTGCTGATTTACATAATATGCTCATTGAAACCAATATAGATGAGACAGATATAGGAGAGGTAAAGGTGGGGCAAAAAGTAGAAGTAGTTTTGGATGCGTATAAAGATTTAAAATTAGATGGTAAAGTTGTTTTTATCGCCAGGTCTAGTTTGGAAGTGAAAGAAAAAGGTATTACCTATTTGGTAAAGGTAAAATTATCTCCCACGGATGTTACCTTAAGACTTGGAATGACAGGGGATGTTTATATTTTTGTTGCAAATAAAAAGAATGTTTTAATGGTCCCTTACACGGCTATTGGCGAAGAAAAAGGAGTTAAATTTGTTTTTGCGGCTGAGAAAAATATGTTAAAGAAAAAGGTTATTAAGATTGGTCTTGAGAATTATGACAATACAGAAATTGTGGATGGTTTAAATGAAAATGATATTGTCGTCGAAAGTAATATCTCAAAGTTAAAAGATGGAGAAAAAGTAAAGATAAAGTAATATGAATTATTTAGAAAGTGCTAAAATACCTTTTACTAATTTAAAAGCCAATAAGATGAGAACACTTCTGACTATGCTGGGTGTTATTATTGGTGTAATGTCTATAATTCTTTTAGTTTCGGTTGTGACTGGTACTCGGGCAAAAGTTGAAAGCGAGATGAAGTCAATGGGTTCAAATGCGTTTATGGTGTTTCCAGGCAATTTAGAGGAAACACATGGGCCACCCGGCAGTTTTTCAGTTAATAAATTAAAAATGAAGTATGTTGAACTTTTTGAGTCAAGAAGTACTTGTGGAGTGAAAGCATCGCCTGTTTTTATAATAATGGGAGAAACTGTAAAGTATAAGAGAGAAAGCAGAAATACTACGATGGTAGGTGGTGTAACTCCTAATTTTACATATGTGCGTAATTGGAATGTTTCTTCGGGGAATTTTTTTAGAAAAGAAGATGTTGATTCTGCAAGAAAAGTTTGTGTAGTTGGTACGACTATTGTTAATGATTTTTTTAAAGAAAGTAACCCTATTGGCAAAGAAATTACCGTAGTAGGTAAAAAATTTCTTGTTATTGGAGTTGTAGAAAGTAAAGGAAATTTTTTTGGAAAAGATATGGATGACTTTGTGGCTATACCCATAACTACTGCTCACGAGTTATTAGGTTCTACTACCATTAATCAGATAATATTAAAAGTCCCAGACCCTAATAATTTAGACAAAGCAATAAATGAAACAAAACGGATTTTAGAAAAAGATATGGATAAAGAAGATTTTACTGTTAGTAGTCAGGGAGAAATGTTAAGTATGTTTAATACTTTTGCTGATGTATTAAGTGTGGTTATGGGATGTGTTGCTGGTATTTCTCTTTTTGTGGGTGGTATTGGCATTATGAATATTATGCTGGTAGCCGTAAGAGAAAGGACAAGAGAAATTGGAATTAGAAAAGCAGTAGGTGCTTCGTTTTATGATATTCTTTTTCAGTTTATAGTTGAAGCAATCATCATAGCCGTAATTGGTGGCTTAATAGGCATAGTCTTAGCCATACTTATTATAACAATTGTTAGCCCTTTTGTGCCTCTTCCATTAAGTGCTTCTTTAACGGCTATCATTGTGTCTTTTACTTTTTCAAGTTTGGTTGGAGTTTTCTTTGGAACATATCCGGCTCTCCGAGCTGCAAGAGTTGACCCGATAGTTGCGTTGAGATATGAGTAGCGTCCCATTTTACATGGGACGATGTGTCTTGTATAAAACACGCAGGCTAAACCCTGCAAATTATAATAGATGAGAATAGTAGAAGGTTTTAATATAGTATTTAATAGTTTAAAATCCAATAAGATTCGTAGTTTATTGACTGTCTCTGGAGTAATTATTGGTGTTATGGCTATTATTCTTTTGGTTTCAGTAATCACTGGAACAAAGGCAAAGATAGAAGGTGAAATAATATCGTTTGGTTCTAATTCTTTTGTGATATTTCCTGGTAATTTTGATATGTCCGGATATCCTGGAATAAATGTAGTTAATAAATTGAAAGAAAGGCATATTGATTTACTTGAAGCGCGTAGTAGCTATGGTGTTATAGCGTGTCCAGAGTATGATTTAATGGGTATAGTTGTAAAGTATAAAAGAGAAAGCAGAAAGTCATCTATGGTTATAGGAGTTTATGCAAATATGCCAGAAGTATATAACTGGAAAATTGCACAGGGTAATTTTTTTAAACAGGAAGATGTTAATGTTGGAAGGAAAACAGTTGTTATAGGTGAGACAATTGTTAAAGACTTTTTTCCTTCAGGTAACGCGAACGCGATTGGCAAAGAAATTTCAGTAAAAGGAATAAAATTTCGTATAATTGGAATTTTGGAAAGTAAAGGAAAAATGTTTGATATGGATATGGACGATATAGTTGTCATGCCTATCACAACTGCTCATAACTTAATAGGTTCTACTGAAATACATCAAATAACCCTTAAAGTTCCTAATGCTAAAGATGTTAATAAAGCAGTTTTAGAGACGAAGCGAATTTTAAAGATGGAAATGGAAGAAAAAGATTTTACAGTTCAAAGTCAAAGCGAGATGCTTGGTCTGTTTAATACTTTTGCAAATGTTTTAAGTGTTGTCACCGGCGTTATTGCTGGTATTTCTCTTCTTGTGGCTGGTATCGGGATTATGAATATTATGCTTGTAACTGTAACTGAAAGGATAAAAGAAATTGGCTTAAGAAAAGCAGTAGGTGCTACTTTTTATAATATATTGCTACAATTTCTAATTGAATCAATAACAATTACAATTAGTGGTGGGTTAATAGGAATTATTCTATCAATAATTATTATTTCAACAATTTCTCCATATGTTCCCTTTCCATTAAAAGCTTCCATATCTTCTATTATTTTAGCCTTTAGTTTTTCAACGGCTATTGGAGTATTCTTTGGAGTTTATCCTGCGGTAAAAGCTGCAAGGATTGACCCGATAGTTGCCTTAAAATACGAGTAAATGCCTATTACGGATTGCGAATTGCGAATTATAATGGTATAATATTAATATGAATCATATTTCTGCGGTTATAATAACAAAAAACGAAGAAAAGAATATTAAAGACTGTTTGAAATCATTAGATTTTGTTGAGGAGATAATAGTAGTTGATACAGAGAGTTCTGATAAAACAGTTAAGGTAGCGAAAAGGTTTACGGAAAAGGTTTATTTGAGAACATTGGACAATTATGCAAATCAAAAAAATTTTGGGATATCAAAGGCAAAAAATGAGTGGATTTTAAGTGTTGATGCAGATGAAAGAGTTTCGGACAAGTTAAAAAAAGAAATACTTTCTAAAAATTTAAATAAGGATGGATATTTTATTCCAATAAAAAATTATTTTCTGGGTAGATGGTTAAAATATGGTGGTCAATATCCAGACTATCATTTAAGATTGTTTAAGAAATCAAAAGGGAGATTCTATTCAAAAATTAAGCAGGTTCATGAAGGTGTGTCTTTAAATAGTCGAAATGCAGGGAAATTAAATTGTTCCATATTACATTACTCTTATCCAAATATATCTTTTTATTTTGAAAAGTTTAATAGATACACATATTTAGATGCACTTGGCAGATTTCAGAATCATTTAAAGCCAAGTATATATGGTGTTTTTATAAGACCAATTTATAGATTTATAAAATGGTATATATTAAAATTGGGAGCTTTAGATGGAATTTCGGGATTACTATTTCATATTTTTTCTGCCTTTTATATCTTTGCCTCAGAGATAAAGTTATTAGAACTGTATAAGTTTAATTTAAAGGTGCTAAAATGGCGAAGTTAAATATTCCAATATTGATGTATCATCATGTTGTAGATAAAAATAAAGTTCCTAAAGATTTGTTGGATGATTTATATGTTGATATTTCTGATTTTGAAAAGCAGATGAAATATATAAGTAAAGTTAATTTTACAAGTATAAATTTTGATGAGTTGAGTTTAATCTTGGACAAAAAGAAAGATTTGCCGAAAAAACCAATTATTTTGATATTTGATGATGGTTATGAAGATACTTTAAATAATGTTTTGTCTGTTTTAAATAAATATCAGATAAAGGCAGTGGTTTCATTAGTCACGGATTTTGTTGGTAAGACTAATATAATAAATAAAGAACAAATCTTAAATTTAATTAAAGATGAAATAAGTTTTGAATCACATACAGTAACTCATCCGCATTTTAATAATATAGATGTTAATAAATTAAAATACGAGTTAGAAAGCTCAAAGGCATATTTAGAAAGTTTACTTAAAAAACAAATAAATACTATTGTCTATCCATATGGTGAATATAATGAAGATGTTAAAAAGATGGCCAAGTTGTCTGGTTACAAATTTGGTTGTGCCATAAATTCAACAAAAAAATATGTATTAGAAGATTTACATCAAATAAGAAGAGTTTATGTGAAAGGCTCTGATAGTTTATTTGATTTTAAAAGAAAGATATCTGGTTGGTATCTTTGGTTTAGAGGGGTGAAGGAGAGTAAAGAAAGTAAAGAAAGCAAATAAAGTAAAAAAATGGAAATAAAAAAAATTAATTTTAAAATAATAATTTTATATGGAATGTTATTGTTTTCCACAGTAATTTTTACTCATAGATTTGTTTTAAACACTTTTTTTATCTCGGAACATAAATTATCTTACATAGATTTTACTTCATATTACATTGCTGGTTGGCAAATTAAAAATGGAATGTCTCCATATACGGGTCTGGAGATTAAAGAAAACCTTATTTGTAATAAAGTAAGTCCGGAGACACTTCATAAAATGGGAATTGATTTTGGAATTCCAGAAAGATTTGGGTATACTTATCCACCGTTGTTTGCTTGGACAATAATTCCTATTATATTGCTTATTTATTTTGTGTTTATTCGCCGGGACTATAAATTCGTTTGGCCATTCATATGTATATCAATAGTGTTGTTTATGCTTTGCATTTTAACTGTTGGCTCAAAAGAGTTAATTTACTATACAACTTATATTATTCCGACATTAAGTAATTCATACTTATTAGAAATTCATCATTTGATTTTTGTACTTCTTCCACTTTCCACTGTTTTGGTTTATAGTAAATTTGACAAGATATGGAATAAGGTTTTTATTTTATTAAATATGAGGTTTAAAAATGCAGATTTTTAATATTGATTATATTAAAGGTATAATATCAGGTTTTTTCAGAAGCACAAAAATTAGTCCTGATGAAATAAAACTTTCTGAAATTAAAAATATTCTGGTGATAAGAATGCACGACCCCATGGGTGATGTTTTAATAAGTACGGCGGTTATTCCTAATATTAAAATGGCTTTACCGCAAGCAAAAATAGATGTTGTGGCCAGACCCGAATTATCAGAAAATGAAATTTTTATTGGTAATAAATATATTAACGAGATAATTATATTTGATAAAAAGAAGTTATTTTTCCCATTCCATTTTTTTAGATTTATATATGTTATAAGAAGAAAAAAATATGATATGGCCATTGTTCTTGGTTCCACATCTATTTCTTTTAGTAGTCTAATAATTGCTTTTTTAAGTAAAGCGCCAATAAGAGTTGGTTATGAGGGGGGATTTTTTGGAAAAAAAAGTCAGACTAATGGATTTCTTACGACTGAAGTACCTTATAATGCCAGTGTAAAAAAACATGAGATAGAAAGGAATCTTGATTTATTGAGATATATTGGTATTCTAATTAAAACAAATGAACTTTTCATGGCAACATTAGTTGATGAAGATGAGTGGGCGAATGAAGTGTATAAAAAAAATAATATATCTTTGGGTCCCGATATAGTTATAGGAATGCATCTGGGAGCAAATAGACTTGAAAATCGCTGGCCAGTAGATAACTTTGCTAAAGTAAGTGATTATCTAATTCAAAAATATAAAATTAAAATTGTAGTCTTTGTAGGTCCATCAGAGAAAGAACTCGTAAAGTCTTTTTTAAATCGTGCTAAATGTTCTGTTTTTCTTCTAACTGATTTATCACTTCGTCAATTAGCTTCTGTCGTAAAACCATTACCTTTGTTTATTTGTAACGATACTGGAATTCTTCATCTTGCAGCAGCTTTAGGGACGACGACCTTGGCCATTTTTGGTCCTACGGATCCAGATTTATGGAATCCACTTGGTCGTCAACATTTTGTAATACGAGATAAAAGCCAGTTGGTAGAAAATATAACTTCCGAACAAGTAATAAGCATTACAGAGAAGATATTGAAATTTAAGTAACAGGTTAGCAAATCAAATATTTATTGTATTCCCCTATTCCCCCTTAATAAAGGGGGATCAAGGGGGTTGTTATTAAGGTAGTTGTTATGAATATCTATTACAATTCAAAATTGAAATTTTGTGCAAGAGAACTCAGGCAGAAGGGCGTTTTATCGGAAGTTTTGCTTTGGAACCAGTTAAAGGGCAAGAGGATGTTTGAGTATCAATTTATGAGACAAAAGCCTATTGGAAATTATATTGTTGATTTTTATTGTAGCAAACTGAAACTTGTAATTGAAATAGACGGAGAAAGCCACGACGGTAGATTTCAATACGATATGGAACGACAACGATTATTAGAACTCATGGGATTGACAGTCATTAGGTTTAACGATGTAGATGTTAAAAGAGATATAGGTAATGTGTTGATGGCAATTGAGGGATGGATTAAAGGACAAACAACCCACTATAACAACCACTGATAACAACCCCCTAACCCCCTTTGTTAAGGGGGAATAATGGGGAATAAGAGAGAACAAGGGGGAATTAAAAATAGGAGAGAATAATGGAGAAGATAATGATAGAAAAGATTAATGGCTACTGTGATAAAACTATAAAATACGGTTTGTATTTTTTTGCCTTAACCTGTGTTTTATCCATTTCTGGAATGCAATTTGGATATTTTCCCGCTCTTCTTGCCTATCTGGTAAAAATAATAGTAAATTGGAAGTTTAATTACGAAAAAGAAAAGTTAAACTTGTTTGATCTGGCATTTTTTGTATTTTTCTTTACAAGCTTTTTTTCTTGTTTTCTGGGAATTAATACATTAAACAGTTTGCTGGGGATGTTTAAATCGGGTGGTTGGATGCTTTTGTATTTAGTAGTAAGTAATAACTTGAAAGATAAAAAAGAAATAAAAACTTTAATAATATTAGTTATTATTGGAAGCGTTTTAGGGTCAATATATGCAATATATAAAGGCACAGAAGGAATAGGAAGACTTTATGGTGGTGCTGGACATCCATTAAGTTTAAGTGCAATACTATTATTTCTAATATCACTGATTTTAAGTTTGATATTCTTTGAAAAAAAGAAAACTATAAAATTCATTTTAATAGCAGTTTTTTTATTAATGATGGTAGTAGAAATTCTAACATATGTAAAAGCAGGTTTGCTTGCTTTTGTATTTTCGTTGATTATAATGGCTATACTTTTTAAAAGAAAGAAAATTTTTGTTTTATTGCTGGGATTTATAGTAATAATTGCTTCTATAACAATTTTTTTACCTGATAGTACCTTAAGTATTACTGTTTCAAAAAAGTTTAATCCAAAATTTTCATCCAATTTTGAAAGACTATGTATGTGGAAAAGTGGACTGCTAATTTTTAAAAATCATCCATTAGGTATTGGTATTCATAATTTAGAGTTGATTTATCCAAAATACAAATTACCTGAGGCTATTTATCCAAATGTAGGACATTTGCATAATAATTTCATGCAAATTATGGTAGAAAGAGGTATATATACTCTTTTTGCATATATATTTCTTATATTTGCATTTTACTATGTAACCATAAAGGCTCTTCCAACAATAAAAGAAAAGTTTGAGAAGTATATAGTCATAGGTATAATAGGAGGATTTAGTGCATATCTTATTTCTGGAATATTTGAGTATAGTTTATCTATGGTCATACTAAACTTGTGGTTTTTTATAGGAATTTCCATAGCCATAATAAAAACAAGAGAAAAAAGGATAGGAGTTTTTTTAGATAGAGATGGAACTATAGATGTTGAAAAAGGTTATTTATCAAATCCAGATGAGTTAGAATTAATTCCAAGATCAGCGGAGGCTATAAAACTTTTAAATGAGTTGAACATCCCTGTTATAGTTACGACAAACCAATCGGGTGTTAGCCGGGGTAAATTTACTGAAAAAACTTTAAAGAAAATAAACAAGAGATTACAGAAAATGTTAAGAAAATCAGCAGGTGCTTATTTGAACGAGATTTATTATTGCATACATTTAACGGAAAGTGGCTGTTTGTATAGAAAACCTAATTCCGGAATGCTAATAAAGGGTGAGAAGAAATACAATTTAGATTTAAAAAAATCTTATGTCATTGGTGATAAAGTAACAGATATTGAATTTGGAAATAAAGTTGGCGCAAAATCAATTCTTGTTTTAACAGGCGATGGAATAACAGAAAAAGAGAAATTAGGTGATAATAAGCCAGTATTTATTGCCAAGGATTTATTTGAAGCAGTGGAGTGGATGAAAGGAGTGGAGAGAATAAAGTGAAAGAAGATATAAAAAGGATATTGATTATTAGGTTAAGATATGTTGGGGATTTGGTTCTAACTACTCCTCTTATCAGGTCTTTAAAGACAAATTTTCCCGAAAGCCATCTTTCATATATGGCTGAGCCACATTATCTGCAAATTTTAAAAGAGAACCCTTATATAGATGAATTGATACCTTGTGAGAAAAAGACATTTATGAGTTTTATGAAAACATTATTAAGAGTAAGAAGCAAGAAATTTGATTTAGCTATAGACTTGTTTGGAAATCCCAGGAGTGCGTTAATATCATATATAAGTGGTGCTAATATAAGAGTCGGATTTGATTTTAGATTTAGAAAATATGCTTATAACAGAGTGGTGGGGGAAGATGTAAAAGACGATAGCAAGAAAGATGCCCTTGATGTCTATGAGCAAGTTTTAAATACAATTGGAGTGAGGACTTTAAATAGAAAAACTGAGATTTTTTTATCTAAAGAAGAAGAAAAAAGGGCTAATATTTTTTTAAAAAGCAAAGGATTAGAAGTAAAAAATGATATAATTGGTATTAATCCTGGAGGTCAGCCAGCAAGAAGATGGCCTAAGGAAAAGTTTGCAGAACTTGGAGATAGAATTATAAGAGATGGTAAGACTGTTTTGTTATTCAGTGGTCCTAACGAAAAAGAATTATCCAAGGATATTTATAATTTAATGAAGAGAAAACCAATATTAGCCGATGAATTAAATTTGCGTGAATTGGCTGCCGTAATTAATACCTGCAAATTGTTTGTAACAAATAATACAGGTGCTTTTCATATTTCAGTTGCATTAGGTATTCCTACAATTGCCATATTTAGAGCGAAAGAAAATGAAACTTGGTTTCCATATAAAGATGATAAATTTGTATTTATAAGTAAAGATGTAGAATGCTGGCCATGTCATAAAAATTTTTGTGACGATTTAAAATGTATGAAGTTGATAAGCGTGGATGAAGTGGAGGATTGGATGCTTGGAGGGTTGGAGTCGCAGAGGGTTAGAGGCATAGAGGATTGGAGTGAGAAAAATGAAGAAACTAAAAAAAGAAGATATTAAAAAGATATTAATTGTAAAATTTAAGGGGTTGGGGGATATTTTACTTAGTGAGCCGGCCATCAGGGCCGTTAAAGAGAGTTTCCCTGAAGCAAAAGTAACATTACTTATCAATAAAGATGGATATGATATTGTGTCTGGACTTAATTTAGTAGATGAGATAATTTGTTTTGATAAAAGTAAAATTAAAAATTTATTAGATAATATAAGGTTTATAAATGAAATAAGAAAGAAAAAGTTTGATTTAGTTGTAGATTTATTTGGGAATCCAAGAAGTGCAATTCTTTCTTTTTTAAGCGGAGCAAGATATAGATTGGGGATGACTTATAGATTTAGGAAGTATTTTTATAATATAAAAGTACAAGGGCTTAAAAAGATTATTTATAATGTTGAGGCTAATCTTGAAATTGTTAGAAAAATTGGAGCGGATACAAATAACAAAAGTTTAGAGATATTCTTGCCAAAAGATGCGATAGAATATATTGAAGGATTTTTAAAAGAAAAGTCTTTATTAAATAAATGTTTGGTTGGGATGAATCCTTTTGGGAGTGTATATACTAGAAAATGGGGAAATGATAAGTTTATGGAATTATCCGAAAGACTAATAAAAGATGGTTTTAATGTTGTTTTTATATGGGGTCCTTCTGAAAAAGATGAACTTGATAGGATTATATCTAAAATGAGAAATAAACCTATAGTTGCACCACCTACAAATCTAAAACAACTTTCAGCATTGATAAAGAGATTAAATCTGCTTGTAACTAATACTACCGTAGCCCAACATATAGCCGTTGCCTTTGGTGTGCCAACAGTTACTATTTTTGGTACGGCGAATAAAAATGCATGGAATCCACCAAATGACCCAAAACATATGGCTCTAAGTGCTAATTTACCCTGCCAGCCATGTGAAAAAACAAAATGTGATGATTTCAAATGTATGCATTCTGTAAGTGTTAATGAAGTTTATGGGGAAGTAATGAAATTAATGAAATTAAAAAATACTACACTTCAAAAAAGATTTGTGGTATAATATCTTTCGGAGAGATGTCTGATATGAAAATTAATAATAATTTGTTAATTTTATCGTCTATTATAGTTTTTATAATTTTTGTAGTTTTTTCAAACTTCTTATTTGCATTAATAATTTCTGGTTTAATAATTTTTATTCCAAAATATTTAGAGTATAAAAAGAAGAAAGATTATTTGCAAAAATTTAATGACCAGTTAGTTGATAGTGTTGATTTAATCGCAAATTCATTAAGAGCAGGGTTAACATTCCAGCAGGCACTTAATGTGCTCATTGAAGAAGTTCCTCCTCCATTATCATTAGAATTCAAAGAAGTTTTAAGTAAACACAGGTTAGGTGTAACTTTAGAGAATGCTTTATTAGAGTTGTCACAAAAGAATAAAAATGAAAATTTAGATTTATTAGTTACGACGGTGATTATTACTAAAGAAACTGGAGGAAATTTAGCAGAAGTTCTAAATAAAGTTGCAGGAAGCATACGAGAAAAAAGTAGATTAGAAGGGCAGGTTAAAGTTTTAACAGCCCAAGGCAAACTTTCTGGTTGGATAGTAGGTTTATTGCCCTTTATTCTTACTTTTATTATTTATTTAATAGACCCGGATTTAATTATACCCATGTTTACTGATATTAGAGGGATTTTGATGGTTGTTGTTGCAATCATTATGGAAATAACCGGCATTTTGTTTATTAGAAAGATTGTTAATATAGATATATAAATATAATTACGGATTGCGAATTGCGGATTAAATATTGGAGGAATTTGTGAAGATAATTGTTTCTTTATTGTTTTTTATGGCCATATTTTTATTTATTAAATATATTCAAGAGAAAAGAGAAGTAAAAACAATTTCAGATAGGATTATAGAAAAAGGGAAAATTTCTCTTAATGAAATTTTTAAAGACTTATTAAGGATAATCAGTGTCCCCAACAAAAAACTTCCAATTGATAGTTATAGAGGGAAATTGCAAAAAAAGATAAATTTTGCAAAAATTTCAAATTCAATTAAAGGAAGTTCTCTAACGGGGTTTACTCCGGATGAATTTATGGCCTTAAAAGAGTTATTGGCCATAATGATTTTGTTTGTTTACTTTCTATTGTTTGATAAGGTGGATTTTATTGGTCTGGTTATAAGTGTCTTAGGTTTCTTTTTGCCTGATTTGTGGTTAAAAGAAAAAAGGGGAGTTTATGAAAAAGACATATCAAAAAATTTACCATATGCTCTTGATTTAATTACTGTTTGTGTAGAAGCAGGGCTTACATTTGAAGGTGCGATATCTAAATTTGTTGAAAAATCGAAAGTTTCATTCTTAAAGTCGGAATTTGCAGAGATGCTCATGGATGTGAAATTGGGGAAAAGCAGGAAAGAATCTTTAAAAGATATGTCCCATAGAGTTGGTCTGTCTGATTTTTCGTCTTTTGTTTCTTCTGTTATCCAATCAGAACAACTTGGGACAAGTCTGGCCAATACATTAAGAATACAAGCATCTCAGATTAGAGTTAAAAGAACACAAAGAATAGAGAAATTAGCTATGCAAGCTCCTACGAAGTTGCTTATACCACTTGTAATTTTTATTTTCCCTGTAATATTTATAATGATATTTGGACCGATTGTAATTAAATTACTTGGTTTGTTTTAAAGTTAAATTGTTGAAATTTATTGATTTATTTGGTAGAATATATTAATTCAGGAGAGGTGAGAATATGAATATAAATCTTTTACTTCAAGAAATGTTAGACCAGCAGGCATCTGATATTCATTTAAAAGTAGGAAGTCCACCATTATGGAGAATAGATGGCGAGTTAGTAAATTTTGGTGATGAGAAATTAGTCTCTCAAGATACTCTTAGTATTGCCAATAGTCTGATGAATGAAAAGCAAAAAAATAAGTTTGAAAGAACCAATGAAATTGACCTGGCTAAAGAAGTTGGAGATTACAGAGTAAGAGCAAATATATCTATGCAAAGAGGAACAATTGCTATTGCTTTAAGGGTAATTCCAAAGAAGATTTTAACTTTTGAAGAATTACATTTACCGGAGGTTTTAAGAGAGATATCTATTGATAAAAGGGGTTTAATACTTGTGACCGGGACCGCCGGTAGCGGAAAGTCTACTACTCTGGCCGCCATGATTAATCATATAAATGAGAATTTAGCAAGTCATATAGTGATCATAGAGGATCCTATTGAATTTATTTTTGATGATAAAAAAGGTTGTATATGCCAAAGAGAAGTAGGGGTTGATACAGAAACATTTTCCACTGCGTTAAAATCTGTTTTAAGACAGGACCCTGATGTAATCATGGTAGGTGAGATGAGAGATCATGAAACTATTTCTGCTGCTTTGTCAGCGGCTGAAACGGGCCATCTGGTTATGAGTAGTTTACATACTATGGATGCCGGTCAGACTGTTGATAGGATTATTGATTCTTTTCCAGTAGAACAACAGTCACAAATCAGAATACAGCTTGCTTCAACAATAACAGCCGTGATATCATTAAGACTTCTTAGAAGAACCGGGGGCAAAGGAAGAGTTCCAGCCATAGAAATTTTAATAGCTACTCCTACGGTCCGAGCACTTATTAGAGAGCAGAAAACTTCTCAACTAAGAGCAACTATCCAGGCCGGAGCAGTTCAGTACAAAATGCAAACTTTTGACCAAAGTTTACTTGAGCTTTATAAAGAAGAATTAATTACTATGGAAGATGCACTGGCTGAAGCAAACAGTCCTACAGAATTGAAATTAGGATTAGAAGGATTAATTAGTAGTGGTTCTTCTATTAAGTTAAAAAGGTAGATGCTTACGAGAAAAAAGGAAAAAAAGTGAAAGAAGAAGAAATACAAAAATTATTAAACGAAGCCAATAATTACCTGCAGCAGAATGATAAGGATAATGCTATTTCTGTTTATGAAAAGATTGTAGAGGCTGATCATAACTATGCAGAAGCACATGCGAAACTTGCTGATTTATATTTTGAGAAAGGGTTTAAGGAAAAGGCTTCTATTGAGTTTTTACTTCTTGGAAATGCTTATTATGAAAGCAGGTTATTTAAAAGCGCACTTAAGTATTTTCAAAAAGTATTGGAAGTAAATCCTGTATGTATTGAAGCCAGGATTAAAGCCGGTGAGATTTATGTTAGTCAAGAAATGGAAAGAGAAGCAAAACTTGAATTTCTGGCTATTGCCGAACATTATTTGTCAGAAAACGATTTAAATAAAGCAGAGGAGTATTCAAAAAAAGCAATAGATTTAAAAAGTATTGAAGCGCATTATATTACAGGGCTGATTAACTTTAAAAGGGAAATGTGGAAAGAATCCGCTATTGAGTTTGAATTACTTACCAGAATAAAAATTAATCATACAAGTGCGTTACTTTATCTGGGCTATTGTTATTCAAATATTAGTAAGTTTACAGAAGCCATAAGCGCTTTTGAAAAAATATTAAAGTTAGAGCCGGAAAATATTGATTCCCAAAAAGGGATAGGTGAAGTATATTTTAAAAAGGGTTTTTCAAAAGAGGGGACAGAACATTATTTAAGGGCTATTGAATTACAGGTAAAGAATAATTTGATAGATGAGGCTATAAAAGCCTGCCAGGAATTAATAAAATATTCACCAACAAGTTCTGAAGCACATGAGAAATACGCGGATTTATTTAAACAAAAAGGGAATATCAAAGATGCCGTATCTGAGTATATTCAGGCTGGGGATTTATTTGCTAAATTTAAATTACAAATTAAAGCAAAGGGAAGTTATAGCCAAGCATTAAGTTTGGACCCCTCAAATGAAATTGTTAAACAGAAATTAGCTGGATCTGAAGTAGGGACACCGGCAAAACCTGTTGAAAAAGAAGTTGTTCAACCTCCTCCAATAGAGCCTGTTTCAAAATCTTTACCAAAAGAAGAAGTTTTTGAGACAGTTACTCCTTTGACTTCTATAAAAGGAGATGTGCAGGAGTTGTTTGATTTGGCTGAGAAATATATGGAAGATAGTTTTTTTGAGAAAGCATTAGAAATATACAGGGTAATTTTAAAGAAAGAGCCTCACAATATGGTCGTAAGGCAGAGGCTTCATCAGGCATATTTACTTTTAGCTCAGCAGGAAGAAGAAATCACTAAAGGTGTACAGAAGCAGGAAAAAGGTCCTAAAGAGAAAAAAAGCAAGATATCTTACCTATGAAATTGTCAAGAGTTTTTTTATTTTCAATTGTATTGATTGTTTTTTGCCTGAATTCAAATAAATACCTTCCGGGGTCAGGGACGACTCCGAGTACCTTTACATATGAAGCGAAGTATTGGAAAAAAATTGATAATGATGTTCAATGCTTGCTTTGTCCATTTAGATGTGTTTTAAAAGATGGACAAAAGGGAAATTGCAGGGTTAGAATAAATATTAAGGGAAAGTTATATACATTAGTTTATGGAAGAGTAGTTGCAAAAAATGTTGACCCAATAGAAAAAAAACCTGTGTTCCATATGTTACCAGGGACGACTGCATATTCTATCGCCACAGTTGGATGTAATCTAAGATGTAAATTTTGTCAGAACTGGCAGATTTCGCAAAGTAATCCTGAAGAAGTTAATTCTGAATATCTTTCACCCCAAGATGTTGTCCTGAATGCCATAAAACTTAATTGTAAATCAATAGCCTATACATACTCTGAGCCAGTTGTTTTTTATGAGTATGTTTTAGATACGGCTAAGTTAGCCAAAAAAAACGGACTTAAAAATATTCTTGTTACGGGCGGGTTTATAAATCCAGAGCCTTTAAAGGAGTTGTTACAGTATTTTGATGTTATAAAAGTTGACTTAAAAGGGTTTAATGAAAAATTTTACGAAGAAGTAGTAAGTGGTGACTTACAATGTGTTTTAAATACACTTCTTACGATAAAAAAAAATAGTAAGGTCATCATAGAAGTAGTAAATCTGGTTGTGCCTGGTTTAAACGATTCATTTACTGATATTAAAAAGATGTGTAAATGGATTAAGGAAAATTTAGGTTCTGATACGCCTTTATTTTTCTCAAAATTTTATCCTAATTATAAATTAAGAAATTTGCCAGAGACTCCAATTTTAACATTAGAAAAGTGTAGAGATATAGCCTTAAAAGAAGGTTTGAATTATGTATACATAGGAAATGTTGTAGGTCATCCGGGTGAATCAACTTATTGTCCTAAATGCAAAAAAAATTTGATAAAAAGATTAGGATATGATGTGTTAGAAAATAATATTGTTAAAGGAAAATGTAAATTTTGCGGTAATAAGATTCCTGGAATATGGGAAGGGGATTAGATGAAGAAACTAATAATTTTTTGTTGTATGTTGACCATGTCTTACGGACAGGTAAGAGAACCGGTAGCTGCTGGTGCTTTTTATCCCAAAGATATAACTGAATTAGAGAGTATGGTAAAAAAAATTTTAAAAGAATCTACTAGACAAGATATCTTTGGTGAACTTCTGGGGATTATAGTTCCACATGCAGGTTATGTGTTTTCGGGTGGAGTGGCTGGTTATTCATATAAATTGCTTGAAAATAAAGATATAAAAACAGTAATTATGATAGGTCCATCTCATCAATTTTTACTTGATTATGCAGCCGTTTATGATAAGGGTTCTTTTTTAACACCACTTGGAGAAGTTAAAATAAATGAAAAACTTGCTGGTAAAATCATTAAATCAAATAAACTAATTAAGGCATCTAAAGAACCCCATATGAATGAACATTCGTTAGAAGTCCAGATTCCTTTTCTTCAAAAAGTTTTAAAAGATTTTGCAATAGTTCCTATATTGGTTAGTCGTTTTGATTATAATCAATGCAAATCAATAGGCAAAAGTATAGCCAAAGTGCTTAAAGATGAGAAGAAGTGCATTATTTTAATTTCTACTGATTTATCTCATTATCCTCCAGATGAAGTTGCGAATAAAATAGATATGCAAATTTTAAAAGAAATTCAAAATTTAAATCCAGAGAATTTAATTAAATTAGATAAAGAGATAATGAGCAAAGGTTATGAAGGAGTTTTGTGTACTGTTTGTGGATTTGAAGCAAGTTTAACTGGTATTATTTGTTTAAAAGAATTAGGAGTGAACAAAGCAACTATTTTAAAATATGCAAATTCAGGCGATACTCAAGATGGTGATAAAAAGAAAGTTGTAGGATACGGAACGGTTGCATTTATAAAAGAGACAAAATCTGAATTAAACGATGAGTTAAAAAAAGAACTACTGTTAATGGCCAGAGAATCTATAGAAAGTTTTTTAAAAGATGCGGAATTATTTTTCGATTTTGTCATAAAGCTGCGGAGGAGTTGTATACAAGCTCTGGCTCTCCCGTCTTAAGTTTTACAACAACTTTCTTTTCATAATAATACATCAATCTCGCTTCTTTTGCAACCTTTAAATTATC
>JBDRBU010000116.1:0-12358 GCA_043822305.1 Candidatus Firestoneibacteriota bacterium | reverse complement strand
TACCTCCTGAATTTCCTTTTATTCCTTTCATCAAACTTTATTATACCATATATCATTTCATTTTTGTATATCTTTTTAATTTTTCTGTAAATAAATTTATTTTTTATCCTCTAAATCATAGTTTTGGGACAGCCTCTAAAGAACGATTAATTTTTGTTCTTCCATATATCAAAACACTTGGATATGGCTTATCTTCTGGATATTTTTCTATAACTTTTCCATTACAAACAGATTCGCACACCTCATCATCAAATATTCGACCAAATTCTTCATTTTCCATCTCATACTTAGCATGTCTCGTATAAAATACTGAGTTATTAACAAAACATCTTTTTATTTTTCGAATCCAATCCATATCTCATCATCCTAAATTAAGCCAAATCGTGTAACAGTTTGCGGATAAAAGCCTGATAAATCACGCAGGCTAACCCTGTACCACTTGTTATACTCGGATACAGAAATAAAAAGCCTGCGACTACTTTAAATGGCCATACTCAGTTGCATATACTTCTATAACTTGTCTTTGTCTTTCACTTAAATCTATAAACTCTATCCCCATTCTACCTTTTGCTATCCACTTAACTATTGCACCTACATCTTTAAACTCAAAATCATCAACAGGTAATGAAAAATTTAACAGAATCGTAATACCTGATTCAATTCTTGTAATAGCGTCTATTTTCATTCCGCCTTCGCTTATATCTCTAATATAACCACAATTTTCAGAAGGTTCAAGAACGCTAAGACTGGCTATCTTGAAATATACTGGTATTCTTTTATATTCCCTTTTTTCTTCTTTAAACATTTTTTTCTTTCATAGTCTGGTTACTTTCGTAACCAACTATTCCTACTCTGATTGCTTTGCAATCAAGTATTCCTAATATATTGATCTTACATTAAAGTAAGTCATAATTCTTTTTATAGAGTTTGATAATTTTATCCTTTGAAATAATCCTAATTTTAAAAAATTAATCCCTGCTAAATTCGATTCATCACTCCTTTTTACCCAAATAACTTTCCCGGTTATGTCAGAAAATTCTCTACCATCAGGAAATACAAAACTCAAATTAAGTTTACCACCAGCTTTTATTTCCTCATTAGTCCCAACACATATTCCACCCAAACTAATATTTTTTATATCACCAAGCATTTGTGATGGTTCTAAAGCATCAACATCCTTAAACCTAACTCCAGACATAACAACCGAAACTCTTTCATGTATACGTTTTTCTTTTTGCATTTATATCCCCATCCAGTACTCAGGGTCTTTAGACCCTGTAAATTTAAATAGTGTCCCTATTTTATTACTATTTTACTAAAATCTGCTATTTTTGTAAACATTGAATTTATATATTGAAGTAAAGATAACCTGTTATTTCTAATATCATTGTTTTTATCCATGACTAAAACTTTATCAAAAAATCTATCTATGTGTGGAGAAAAACTTGAAATAATATCAAACGCTTTATCAAATTCTTTCTTATCTATAAGGTTTAAAAACTTGTTTTCATTACTTTTAACCATAGTAAATAATTCTTTTTCTATCTCTTCCCTAAACAAATTCTCTTTTATTTCTTTAAATCCTAAACTTTTGGGTAATATATTCATAACTCTTGAAAATACTGTAATGATTTTATTAAAATCATCTCTTTTGCTTATATTATTTAGTATTTCTGCCCGGATAAATGTCAAATAAATATTATCAAAATTAACATTTAAAACTGCATTGACGATATCATATCTTATATTCCTTTCCAAAAGAATACTCTGCATTCTGCCTTTAAAAAATTCCAATATATCAAATGAAACTTTTTCTTTATCAACTTTTAATTTATTCGAATAAGTATCAAAAGAATTATCAATAATTTCTTTTAATTTGATATCTATATTATTTTTAAATATTACATTTATTATACCTAAAGCATCTCTTCTTAACCCGTATTGGTCCTGTGAACCAGTTGGAATTAACCCGACAGAAAAACAACCGACAATAGTATCTATTTTATCCAATATGCTTAACACCAGACCAATAGTTGATTTTGGTAGCAGGTAATGTTCACAAATAGCATTCGCAACTTCTTCTGGCTCGCCATCAATTAAAGCATATTCTCTTCCGATAATTCCTTGTAAACCCGGAAATTCCTTGACAACATCTGTTACTAAATCTGCTTTGCATAAATAAATCGCTCTTTTAACTTTATCCAAATTTGACAATTTAAATATTTCTTTAACTTTTTCACTTAGCATCGTTAACCTTTGAATTTTATCGTACACGCTTCCTAACTCTTCTTGAAAAACCACTAATTTCAATTTATCAACTTTACTATGAAGAGTGGTTTTTTTATCTTCTTTAAAGAAAAATTCACCATCTTTAAATCTTGCCTTAAGCACTCTTTCATTCCCTTCTCTTACCGTATGATGGTACTGGCCTATACCATTTTCAACAAATATAAAATAAGGAAGTAATTTATTATCTTTATTAATTACTGGAAAATACTTCTGATTTTTTTCCATAACTTCAATCAACACTTCTTCAGGTAAATCAAGATATTTATTATCATACTTTCCAAGAATCGCATTAGGATATTCAATCGTATTAGCAACTTCTTCAATCAATCTCTCGTTCATATGCGGAATACCTTTTATCCTGCTTGCAATTTTAAATACTTGTTCTAATACCAAGTTTTTCCTCTCCTCGTAATCCAAAATTACAAAATTTTTTCTTAAAACTGTCTCAAATTTAGATATGTTCTTTATTACTATCGGTTTTGTTTTAAGTATTTTATGCCCATAACTTTTATTTCCTGAAGTTACATCGGCTATATTGAACTTTATAACTGAATCTCCAAATAAGGCTAAAATCCATCTTATAGGTCTAGCAAATCTAAAGTCGCTTTCCCATCTCATTGACTTTTGCCATGACCATGATGAAATCAACTCTTTTAAAAGACCCGGCAGTATTTTTTCTGTTTTATGTCCTCCTTCTGTCTTAATTATATAAACATATTCACCTTTGGGAATTTTTTTTATTTTTAAATCAGATACATTTACCTTATGCCCTTCTGCAAACTTAATGGCAACATTCGTAGGGTTATTTAAATTGTCAAATGCAACTTTTCTGGGTGGACCAATTATTTCAATAATTTTTTCTTCCTGTTTTTCATCTACACCAAATAAAAAAATACCCAATCTTCTTGGAGTACCAAATACCCTGCAATCTTTATATCTTATTCTTTGTTTTTCAAATAACACTTTTGAATGAACTTTCAACTGCTCTAAAGCAGGCAATATCCAGCTTGCCGGTAATTCTTCTACACCTATCTCTAATAATAAATCATTACTCATAACCATTATTCTCTCCAATACTTTCCAGATACCCTTTTGCACATTTTTTTGCCAAATTTCTCACTTTATTAATATAATTTATCCTTTGAGTTACACTTATCGCACCTCTTGCATCTAATAAATTAAATGTATGTGAACATTTTAACACATAATCATATGCCGGTAATACCAACTTGTTCTTTAACAAACTTTCCGCTTCGTTCTCATATTTATTAAATAACTCAACCAGCATATCAACATTCGCATATTTAAAATTATAATTACAGAACTCCACTTCAGATTTATGTCGTATATCTCCATATTTAACACCCTTCGCCCACTCGACATCAAACACATTTTCTTTTTTTTGAATAAACATAGCCATTCTTTCCAATCCATATGTAATCTCACAAGAAATCGGATTTAGTTCAACACCCCCCATTTGTTGAAAATAAGTAAACTGGGTAATTTCTAATCCATCTAACCTTACTTCCCATCCAACTCCACAGGCATTAAGTGTTGGTGATTCCCAATCATCTTCTATAAATCTTATATCATGTTGTCTTGGATTAATTCCTAACTTTTTTAAGCTCATCATATATACATTCTGAATATCTTTTGGAGGGGGCTTAATTATAACTTGATATTGATAAAACAACTGCAATCTATTTGGATTTTCTCCATATCTTCCATCTGTAGGTCTTCTCGATGGCTCAACATAAGCAACTTTTACTGGCTTTTTACCCAGAACATTAAAAAATGTCGCGGGATTTGATGTCCCGGCACCTTTCTCTATATCATATGGTTGATATATAACACATCCATAATCTACCCAAAATCTATTTAATTTAAACATTATTTCTTGAAAATTCATTTGGTAAATATCTCCCCTTTAAACCACTTGATTAGACTATTACCATTTAAATCCTTTGCTTTATTATTCACGACAAAGGTATAACCAGTATTGGATTTCCATTTATGCTTTGGCTCAATACTTAATATATCATAATTTTTTTCAGAACCCCAATGAAACAAAATTTCTTCTAATGGAAATATGGACACACATTTAACTGTTTCATCTCGTTCCATTAAAGTATTAAAAACTAATTTAACCTCAGTATCTGTTTCTATATTCACCTTCCCACTATCAGGCCTCATATAACTAACCCGCGGTGATTCAGTTTTGAAAGAAAAACTATATGGTCTTTGCATCTTTTTACCATATAGATCAACAACATTATCAGATATACTAATTTTATAAATTGTATTAGTATTAAAATAATCACTATGCACAAAATTGCAATATTCCTCTTCATTTTTATCTGCTGACCAGACAAAATTTCCTTTTATTTCAGGTAAAATAACAAATGAATTCTTAAAAGAATCTTTATCTACTGTTGTATTAAAAAAAATATATGGATAACTACTTGTTAGAACATTTTTTTCATTATCCTTTGGCCAAACATCGGCAATTTTCAAAGGAGATGTTAAAAAATTTAAATTACAATCTTCATCTAAACCAATACCGTACGAATCTTTTATATCTTTTTTTAAAGTAATTAACCACTTAGTATCTGAAGGTAACTTTTCAACAGAAGAATATGAGATACAATTTAATTTAGTATCTGAGAAGTTAATCTTTCCATCAATTTTGGGAGATATTAAAAATGTATCAAAATTAACCGTGTTCCTATCAACTGGTGAATTAAAAAATATTTCGAACATCCTTTTATGAGGCGGATGATTACTTGAATTATTTTTAGGAATTGTTTCTACTACTTTAAATCCTCCCAAACTAAACTCAATTGGAGTTAAATCTACCATCTTTTTCTCATCAATGGCTGATATACCCTCTTTAAATAAAATCTTATATGTTGTCTTTAATCTTAATGGATCAACAGGCAAAGAAGTATTTGTTTTTAATAATAGTCTTTTGTTGCCAATCCATTGAAAGTTGTAATTCAAAGGTGGTTCAAAGTTTATTCCTTTCTCTACACTTTCTATATTCATAGGTTTGCTAAAATCTAAACTCAGGCAAAATCCAGTCCGGCCCATCTCTTTTTCCATCCCATATACTCCAAAAGAATTTGGAACAGGAACATTTTTTGAATTCCTTTCTGGCTTTACCCTAATGATTTTTGGATAAGCCATATCAAAATTAGGCTGGAGCACTATCTCCGGGATTTTAATATCTTTACTACTCGATACAGTTATATTTTCTTTCTTTTCAGAAATATATTCCGACATACTGGCTATTAAATTATAATTACCTTCTTGTAAAAACTGAAATGAATATTTCCCATTTTCATCTGTATATGTAGAGTAAACTGTCTTTTCTAAAGAAATGCATATACCTTCATTAAATTGTGAATCCTGTAAAACAGCCGTTCCAGAAATATTGCCAGTTTGCGCTATGCTTACACTATAATCAGGTTTGGAACCTGCTAATGATGTTTTAGATTTACTTTTAATTCCTAAATCCTTCTTAAAATCAAATTTCATATCTGAAGTAGCCATCTCAAATTTCGGTTTTAAAAAACTTTCTTTTATTTTACTTTCTTTACTTTCCCTACTTCCCTTGCTTTCCCTACTTTCTTTACTTCCCTTGCTTTCCTTGATATTTTCCTTAAACAATAAATATCCAATAACAAAAACAACAAATATACTTAACACTATTTTAAGATATTTCATATAATTCTTTACAAACAGATAAATTCATGATATAATTATATATTATATTATCTTTAAAGTCAAATTATTTCAGGAGGTTTTATATGAAAAAACTAATAATACTTTTAATTCTAGGACTGTTAATTTATTTTGCCTATCAAAAATACATAAAAGGACCAATTTTTAAAAGTACCACATCTGTAAAAGAAATTCAAAACCCCCTTATACTAGATATAGAATTAGGCAAATTTGTGATGATAAAATCAAAAAGTGTTCCTAAAGGTGAAATTAAATTATCAAAAATAAATGACTCTAATTCCATAGTATTGCAAATATATAAGAGTTTTGGCACTGTTACAAAATCGAGAGATTTAAGAAAAGTAATTAGCAATATTGCTGTAGTAGAAGTAAAGTTAATAGAGGTAAATAATAATAAAGCAAGGGTTTCTCTAAGAATTACATCCGGCCCAAAAGAACAATTAGAAACAAGTGAATAGGGACAGACACCATATTTATTTAATTATTAATTATTTATCTGGTTTTTAAGAAAATTAAACCAATTATATCCAAAATCACTTTTTGTGTGCAAATCCTTTTCTTTACACCAGGTTTTATCTGTAATCGGCTTATCATCCCAATAATCTTTTGTGTAATATATATTACACTCACAACCCGAAGGAAAATCATTAACCGCTTCCGAATATAAATTTCTTTGAGGATTAAAGATAAGGATTTTTTTAACTTCGGACTTCTTTAACTTGCTCACTTCACTTAAAAGCGTAAGCCCAGACTCCCAAAAACCAACGGCATAAAGTTCTTTGCCTTCTTTCTTCGACTTCTCAACAGAATATTGTAGTGCCTTAATAATTCTTTTTTTACAAACATCATATATATCCATTTCAATATCTATGGTAACCACATCATATCCGAGTTCATGCAGATAATAGACATTATCCAAAAGCACGGTGGAATAAAACTTCTTATCCTGTAAAAATAATACTATCTTTTTAGCGTCTTTAGCCGGAAACTCCACCACTTCATTATTCTCAGACGGCTTCAGCATCGCTCTTATAAATTTATGCGGCAGTTTTTCCCATGTCCTCTTAAAATCTTCCGAAGGGAAATACAAGATTTTATCTTCGGAAGAATACTTCACCGGCCACTTTTCACACATTGGGACTTTTCCGCCATTATACTTTCTTAAATCAAGTATCCCTTTTACAAATTCAAAGACATATTTTTCCGCAAGATTGCTTGGTATATGATGAAAATTATCATCGCCTTTTTTGTCCCAGACGGGTGGTGTGAGTATTCTTAAAACTTGCATACCTAAAGCATCGGCGTTTCTACAAAATTCGTCATTTTTAACCATGGCGATATCCCCCCAGGTGTTTATCATCAACCAGGCAACATTAGATTTAACTTTTGGTTCGTCAAAGTAACCACCACCAATACCAGCCACGGCCTCAATTTTGTCCGGATAGTATATACCCATTTGCTGTCCCATACTTGCTCCGCCGGACTCTCCTACAACAATTATTTTCCTTCTCTCAAGCCCATAATCATGTATCAATTTATTCTGAACTTCCAGGGCTAAATCGTGCCAACCTGATTCTTTAAAATAATACCACTTTTTTCTGTCTCCTGCATTCTCCTCAGTATATTTAAACTCAAAAGAAAACACACTACAACCAAGTTTTTTCACAAAATAGTTATTAAAATTTCTTTTAAAAAACTCTGTCTCTCCCACATATGGAGCACAGAAAACCATATTGCTCGCGATTAGTGAAAGAACTCTGTCGCCTCTTATCGGGACAGCATAATACACAACAACCTTCCTGTTGTTCGGAAAATCAGTATCAATCACATATTGCCCGTATTTTGCCGTAAAATCATCAGAACCAATAGCAACTATTATATTTAATAACACTAAAATAAGAGTTTTCTTTATCATTTTTTCTCCCCCTTTATACTTAATACGACCGTAAAGCACAACAACACAATATCTCTGATAACGACGAAAATACTGATATTCTCTTTAAACCCGAAAATATTAAAACATCCGCAATCGTGAATATATCCTCTTACCAGATTTAACGAGATAGCACCGATGAAAGCAACCAAAATCACGGATAATATTAAGGCACTACTTTTTGTGTGCACATTAAGGATAATTAATATTCCGCATACAAATTCCAACCATGGAAGAACGATGGCCGTAATAGAAGCCAACATCACAGGAAGTATTTTATACATTAATATAGAGGTTCGAAAATATTCAGGATTGTATAAATCATTAAAACTTGAAAGGATGAATAAGATGCCTATTATCAATCTTAAAACAAATAGAATATTCTTAGTTAAATATTTTTCAAATAATTTACTTCGTTTCATTTCCTGTCTTCTCCGTCGGATACTTCGCATCATCCCACCCACCCCAGCCACTGCTGAGTACCTTAATGTTCTTGTGTTTTTTTAGTTTTAACAGTACGGCTACTCTCTCACTCAACGAACAAAGAGGATTACTGCAATATATGATTAAGGCAGAGTCCTTCTCGATTTTAGATTTTGAATTATTATAATTTTCTTCAAAATTGCCAGCTGGTAACGAAATCGCACCCTTTATATGTCCGTTCGCAAAACCGTCTTTAGTTCTGGCATCAATGAAAACAGATTTCCCACCGTCATAATATCGTCTTGCTAAACGCAAATCGAGATACTCCAATTCATCGGCGTAACCATACATAAGAATTCCTTTTTCGGGGTCAATCCTTTTGCCGTCTTTAAATATAATAACTTTATTATAAACGGTTTCAGGTGTTTTTATCTCCAGTCCTAAAGGATTTATGGAGTTAAAGAGAAATCCAACCGCAATACTGCACAAAGCAATATTTAAGGCAATCAACATAGATTTAAATGTCGGGGTCAGGGACGACCCCGACTCTGAATTTTGTTCCAGTTTATTTCTTTTCATTTTTTAATACCTTATTTATAAACTTGTCAATTTCATCTATGGCTTCATTTCTTTTGGGTTCCAAATAATTTGCAACACCTTTTACGACTAACAATTTTGACTTTGCATTTTTACAGGATTTTTCCAGAATATAAGCGTTTTCCACTTCATAAACCAAATCCTCACTGCCATGCAGTAAAAAAATTGGGACCTTTACATTTGCGATATATCTTTCAGGAGACATTTCCTTAAATGGCCATTTTGCGGGGGCACCTATTGAAACAACCGCTTTAAGACGAGGGTTTGATATTTCAGACGCAGCAATGATAGTATATTGCCCACCTTCGGACTGCCCCATTTGTATTACAGAAAAATCACTATATGCCTTTTGCTCCAAAACAAAGTTAACAACTTCTTTTAAATCAGCCAAACCGTGAAGATCCATATCTGTTAATTCCGGGGTAAAGACAATATATCCTTTTTCTGCAAGATATCGCAGAGTTCTCCTTGCTTCTCTTCCAATACATGTGCTTTTATTGTTAAAAGTATAAAGAATTATTGCTTTTTTCTTTGCTTTTGCCGGTGTAAGGATATATACAGTTATTTTATTCTTGCCTATTTTCTTTAGTATTTTGTGGTGAGTGCTTGCTTCACTATTAAAGTAACTACCTAAAACGATTAAAGCCAAACAAATTATCAAAGAAATTAAAAAAGGAGTCCTTAAAGTTAACAATATATCCTTTAATCTATCTTTTCTTTTAAACCAACATTTTATTAAATATGCAAAACTAATTATCAACAAAATTACAATACTTATGTTTAGCCAAAAGGAATGAATAAAAGTGCTGGAAATACCGGCAATAAAATAAGATAATTGAGAAAAAGCAACACCAAGGATTATTCCGTTTTCTTTCTTTACATTCTCCATGATTGGTCCGAGTATTGCGGTAAAACTTATCATAAGATATATGAAAAGTAAGAAAATTCCTCCTCCAGCCCCAATCGTCAAAGGAGTATTAACCGCGCTTGCATAATCAATAAACATATCCAACGGTTGATACCAACCGACGAAAGTATCGCCGAAATAGTGAAAACCTGTTCCAAAAAGCCAATGGTCAAAAGTAATTTCTGTCGCGCTTTTCCAGAGGATTAATCTGTTTCCTATTGCATCATCAGAAGCAATTATTGATCCAACTCGGCTTATCCCTTTTGGTGTAAGAATCAGTAATACAATAAATACACTTAAGAAAAGAACTAATTGTTTTTTTGCTTTGCCATTTTTCACGGCCAACAAAAACATTAAAGCTGTAAAAACAAAAGCAATATAGCCACCGCGAGAGTAGGTTAAAACAAGAAGGTATTCACTCAGAACAGTCAGAAGGGTTAATATCAAAACAATACTTTTTGATAATTTACCAAACAAATTTTTTTGATTCAAATAAAGAATTACGCCTATCAATAAAAATGTAACAATAGAAAGAAACGCCCCGCACTCATTGGGCGTTTTAAAAAATAATTGTATTCTTAGTATTGAAAGATAATGAGACACAATAATAAATTATTCGCCTTTTTTACGAAGTTGTATTCCGCTTATTAAACTCCATATTGTCATAAATATCATGAATAAACTAGTAACGAGAGTCATCAAATCTTTATTTCTAAAATATTGAATCGCAGTAATAACTGCAATAAGAAAAATAATAGCCGTAGATATAAAGTATCCTTTTGATCGTTTTACATTTTTTTTATTAAAACGTTTTCTTGTTAAAAATCCCAATAACATAGAAACTACTATGACAATAATAGTCACCATTATTGCTTTCATATTATTAACCTCCTAGCATCAATTTATAAATACTCACCAAACACCTCCATAATGACGGTGTTCAGTAAGTATCTACAGTATTTACAAAAAATATCATCATTGCTTCTAATAAGAATAATTAAGAAGAAGGAGGAGGCCCTGGTTCATCATTAACATTGCTGCATATATAATCCGCTCTCGCTTCCAGTCGAACTGCTCTTTCAGCAAGCGTAATACAAGAAAGACAAACAGGAGGAGTAGGAAACCTAACACACAAATAACAAACTGCCGCCGCTTCGGCAAGTGCCCAAAGCCAGTCAATTGAAGCACTCTTACATTCCTCATATGTGTATGCATTCACCTGTTCTACTTGAATTACTAATAATGACAAAATAACACAAGTAACAACTATTATCTTTTTCATCACTTTTTCACCTCCTTTTTTACTTAATTTTTACATTCTTCAACATATCTGATATATTTTTCTTTACTTCAATTTTCATTGACTTTGGCACTTCAAATAAATCATCTTTTAGACCACCATTTATTTTTACATCTTCATAAGATGTTTTTGATATGACTTTTCCTTTTCATTGTAAGATACTGTTCTATAAATAAACTTATCTTCTTTCCCTATATATGATTCTGTCACAAACGGCATCACATCATTCATATTGATATTCTTGAGTAGTGCTTTCATATCTTTTGGCATAAACTTATCTATCATTTCTTTTTTTAGTTTTTTTGCCTCCTCAGAAAGTACAGTTTTCACACTGACCAAATAGCACGGGATATCTTTATATTTTGATTCTTCCCTTGAAAATGTCTTTTCACCTTGTTCAATGTCTTCGGGTTTAATGCTTTTAAAAATCTCTTGACCAGCATCTTTCTTCATATTATCCATATACTCTATTTTATATGCCTTGTCTCCGTCAATGCTCCACATTCCCTTGCTGTTTAATATTACAATAATTTTTTTATCAAATATTTTAGATTCCGTCCTCATACACATAGACCCGTCGGGATTATTTTTCTGAAAATACATTGAGGTCAAAGGTTCACCGCCCATAGTACTTTGAATAAGTTTAGCCGAAAAATCTTTTATTTGTTTCGTATTATATTCCTGGACTTCTTCCATGTATTTAACTATTTTCTTTTGGGTATCATCGGTTTTAGTAACTTCCTCGCTATATCCTAACGAAACAAGAAACATACTTACGAAAACTATTACTATTCTTCTAAACACTTTACGCCTCCTTGAGATTTTTGTAACCTTGAAATCTGATTACTTAAATCTTTAATATTAATTATTTTAAAATCAAAAATAAAATATTATGTATTATACTATATATATATATGTCAAGGTTTTTTTTATTAAATTTTTATTATTTTTTTTGAAAATTAGTTTTGACTTTATTTAAAAAATATGATAGGATTTAATAAAGAAAATAAATTTTGCTAAAAGATTTGGTACCGTCCTGAATCTTTGACCTACACATCTTAACCAATTCAAGCCCTCTTTCTATTGTAGCATATCTCATTTTTTTCAAATTGTCAAGAACTTTTTTCTTTTTCTTTTTTACTTTTTTTGTTTTTATTAGCCATCC
>JBDRBU010000115.1:0-5290 GCA_043822305.1 Candidatus Firestoneibacteriota bacterium | reverse complement strand
AATGGAATAGTGAGGTAATCGAATTATAGATGGAAGGAATTTTTGCCCAAAGAAGGGCGTAGAATGGGAGGTGAAATTGGTAAAAGTTAAAAATAAGGTGTTAAATGGTAAAAAGATGGAGGTTGTGGGACAGCCTCTTTAACTCTTATTAATACTTCATCAGTACCTATTTTTGGGTTCTTTATATCTTTTATCCGAATGTCTCTTGTTTTATATAAAATTCCTGCTTTCATAGTTTTTTATTTTTTCCAATTCATAGATAATCTTTGCAACTATTGTGTTTAAATGTATTTTTTCTGGAAGTTTCAAGGTTACATCAGCGTATTTTTTATAAAGAGGTAATCTTTTTTTATATAGTCTTTTTAAATTCTGGCTACCTAAGTTTATAATGCCTCTTTCTGAAAGACTTGGGACTCGCTTGATTATCACTTTAAACGGGGTATTAAGAAAGACCACTGTGGAATTTTTTTTTAGAAATCCCATTGCTTTTTTTGAGTAGATAACACTACCACCCGGAGAAACTACATGACCATCTCCATTCTTTAATTTCTTTTCTAACCTAAGAATTGTTTTTTCTTCTACTTTAATAAAACCAGGTTTTCCTAATTTTTCTATAATATTTTTTAATTCTGCCTTATATTTACTTTCTATTATTTCATCTACATCTATAAAATTATATTTTAATCTTTTGGCCAGTGCTTGACCAACAAAGCTTTTGCCGGCACCGGCCATGCCTATTAGTGTTATATGACCAACATAATATTTTCCTTGCATAGAAGATGCCCGACTCTGGCGGGGAGATTCATATTCATATCATAAATACTTAAGTTCTAATCTTGCTCTTTCTAAATAATCTAATTTTGTTTTATAATTATCTTCTCCCTTATTTAATTTTGAAGATAACTTAACGATTTTTTGAAATATTTCTCTTGCTTCTTGTGAAAATCCACTCTTTGTAAAACTTTCTGCCACTAAAAAATATCCCTCAATCCATCCCCCACCATATATATTGGCATATAAATATTCCAATCCACCAGAAGGGTAAACTTTATCCACAATATCCCGGCAGACATATAATGTTCTTATTAAATGAGTATCAAAAGAATTAATCTTAATTATCTGAAGAAGGAGAGATGAAGCATCATTCACTAATTCACTTACGCCCTGCATCTTTAAAGGTAGTCCTAACATTGCTCCACCTACTATTTCCCGGCTATGCTTTAAGAAAGTTTTTTTAAACTCGTCAAACCTTTTACCATCAAATTGTTTTTCAAGAAGCAAATAACTTGGTTCGTATTTATTAAGTATATATATGTACTCTTTTAAATGAAGCATTTCATGGAAGATTGAACTCATTATTAAATCATACAAATCCATTTCTTTTATCTCTTTTTTTTCTTCAATATTTTCTCTACATATAGAATGTGTAACATTTTTTAAATCATATAAATCTTTCTCCAATTTGTCTATTTTTCCAAAATCACACTTTTTTTCTTTCTTAAAATTTTCAAATTCACCATTAAATACATAAAAAATTTTAAGGGAGTTTAAAACTATATCTGTTACGGCTATAAAAGTTTTAGGTTCTTTTGACATTAATTTCCCTTTTTTGTCTTACCACCTTCAGCATGTGCTGGTTGTTTAACTTCTTCTTCGATAATGCCTGCTTTTTCTTTTACTTTGGTCTCTATTTCGTTAAGAACTAAAGGATTCCCTTTTAAATAACTTCTTACATTATCTTTGCCCTGTCCTATTCTTTCACCTTTGTAAGCAAACCAGGCTCCGCTTTTTTCTATAACATTATAATTTACGGCTGCTTCGATCAGACTACTTTCTTTTGATATTCCTTCTCCAAAGTATATTTCAATCTCTGCTTCTTTAAATGGCGGTGCTATTTTATTTTTAACAATTTTTACCTTCACCCGATTGCCAATATTATCCTGCCCTATTTTTATTGATTCTATTCTTCTCATATCAATTCGCAAAGATGTATAAAATTTTAAAGCCCGACCACCTGGAGTTACTTCTGGATTTCCAAACATTATTCCTATCTTTTCTCTGATTTGATTAATAAAAATAGCACAGGTTTTTGTCTTACTTATAACTGAGGTAAGTTTTCTTAACGCTTGAGACATAAGTCTGGCCTGTAAACCCATATGAGCCGCTCCCATTTCTCCTTCAAGTTCTACTTTCGAAGCAAGGGCCGCCACAGAATCTAAAACTATAACATCAACGGCACCACTTCTAACTAAAGTATCGTATATCTCTAACGCTTGTTCACCACTATCTGGCTGTGAGACAAGAAGGCCTTCCAGATTCACTCCAATTCTCTTTGCATATGCTGAATCAAGTGCATGTTCGGCATCTATAAATGCGGCTACTCCACCAGCTTTTTGTGCTTCGGCTATTATATGTAAAGAAAGTGTCGTTTTACCACATGCTTCTGGACCAAAAATCTCAATAACCCTGCCTCTGGGAACACCTCCAATTCCAATGGCTATATCAATGGCTATGGAACCAGTAGATATAGTTTTTACATCCTTAACCGTTGGCATATCCCCCAATCTCATAATAGCACCTTTTCCAAATTGTTTTTCAATCTGGGATAAAGCTAACTCAATTGCTTTGTCCTTGTCGCTCATAAAAACCTCCTCCTTTTAAATTCTTAGTATTGTGCCTGATAAATCACGCAGGCTAAAGCCTGCGACTACAACTAATTATACATATAAATCATTATTAAAGCAAATGATTTTTTAAAAGATTAAAAATGTAATTTCATTAGGTAAAAGTAAATGAGTTTTATATTCCACAAAACCATCTCCAACAACCTTTATTAAATTAGGATTATTCAATGGTAAAAGCACACTTTCACTACCTAAACTTACTCCTAATTCTTCTTCTGCGCTTAACTTTAAAAATGAGCCAGCCAATTTATTTACATGAATAAATTTATTTATATAATCCCTTATAGTTAATTTGTTTATGTGTGTATTTATATTGCTTATTTTTAAACTATCATTAACAAAAAATTTTATTTTCACAAGATGCTCTTCTTTGCCTTCTAATCTATCTCTTATAATCCAATAATTTTCTTTTTTGTTAAAATAGATTTGCCTTTTATGAATTACTGACGGTGTTAGTTCATATGAAACATCAAGAAAATCATATTCTACACCTACAATCCATAAATTTGTTTTAAAATTTTTATCATAAACCATTAAACTGTCATCTATTTCTAAAACTCTATCATTTTTTTTTGTAATTAAATCTTTACCTTTTGCAAATATTGAATAAGTTAATACATCCGTAAATAAAAAGCTGGAAGAATTTTTCATTATATAAATTTTATTCTTGGAATATCCGCATGAATCATGTTTTACAGATTCAAAACATTTACTCTCGTATATATTATACATTTCATCTTCTACTATAAATTTCAAAAGCAAAATATAATCAACATCCATTTCGGAATTTCCATCCAATGATAATATTTTAGAAACTCCATCTTCATATTTTCCATTTGGTCTTGAAAGATTTAAAACAAATTCAAATGTACTTTTTACTTTATTTAAGGTTTCTTCGTCAACTTTCTTATTATTTAATTTCATTAAGGAGTAAACTATAGTAAAAATTTCAAGAAAGTAAATATTAAATATCGTATCTGCTTTGTTGACCATACCTTCGGAATCAATTCTTTTAACTAATTCATTTATAAATGTATAACCATCGTCAATGGGGTTTTCTAATGGAATAAAAGGAAAACATACTGAAATTAAAAATAATGTTGCCTGATTAATTAAATATTCTATTTTATCATCTTTTTCATATTGTTTTTTAGTGTAGTTAATTAATATTTTTAAAAACTTCTTTTTTATTTCTTCTGGAATATGGCTATCTTTAAAGAAATAATAAGAATATATTAAATGTAGTAAATTTTTACTTTCAAGATTAAAGTCTTCTGTAAATCGTGAAAATTCTTTTAAAAATAAATTAAAATATTTTCTATCTTCTGTCCACCAAAAACCTTTACCTAAGGTTATTAAATCTGAAACATTTCCAATTTTAGATTTTTCAATGAATTCATCACATAACTTTACTGTATTAGATATAAAAATTTCCTTACATTCCTCTTTTTTCTTGTCATTTATAAAAGATACAGGATAAGACTTCTGCTTAAACTTTTCTAGCAAATCTTTAAGTTCATCTTCCTTTTCAAAAAAGAGTTTCTTTCTCTTTTTAAGCATTTGAGGGAAATATCTTAACGCATCAAATTTTGCTTTAAGAAAAGGTTTTATCCTGCCTTTAAACAAATGTTTAAACAAAGAATATATATTTGCGAAAATATGAATTACATGGTATTTTAATGAAGCATTTTTAATTAATACAAACTCTTGATTCCTCTGGGTATAATAAATATGAGTATCACTAAAAATCCCTGAGGTTCCGGCTAATTTATGATAGGTAATGGCCGTGGGAACATATAAACATTTGTAGCCAGCCAGATGACATCGCCAGTTTAAATCTACATCTTCACCATATGCAAAAAAGTCTTCATCAAATCCACCTAATTTTTTAAATATATTCTTACGAAACATACAAGCACAGGCACAAACTCCAAAAACAATCTCTTCTTTGTTGTATTGACCTACATCTATCTGGCTATGTCCTCTTTTATAACCATATCCTTTTATTGAAAAGAAATCACCGGCACTATCTATAATATTTCTTTTATCAAATAAAAGAATCTTCGAAGCAAAAAATCCAATTTCAGGATGTTCCTCAGTAGATTTTTTTAATTCATAAAGCCAGTTCTTGTCAACCTCAGTATCATTATTTAAAAATGCTATTAATTCTCCTATTCCTGCTTCTACTCCTATATTACTGCCTTTTGCAAACCCGACATTTTTATCAAGTTTTACAATTCTAACCAGCGGAAAATTTTTTTTAACAAAATCAATGGAATCATCTTCTGAACCATTATCGACAAGAATAACTTCATATTCGTCTTTACTTAACGATTGATTAAATAAAGATTTTAAACAAACTTCCAGATAACTTTTCCCGTTCCAGTTAACAATTATGACACTTATCATCTTAGTTCCTTTATGAAAATTATAGCATAAAATCAGACAAATGAAAATAAAAAATGTCTGAAATTTTGCCATAAGGCAGAGTTTTGAAGACACCAATAAAGTAAAGGCCTTTCAATCAATATCAAATAAATCAAAAAAATCTTTACATTTCTTTCTTTTTTTGTTAAAATAATAACACCAATTATATAATATTATTG
>JBDRBU010000114.1:0-3397 GCA_043822305.1 Candidatus Firestoneibacteriota bacterium | reverse complement strand
TTTACTTTAATTTTACTTTTATCAAAATTAACCATTTGGTAACCTCCTTTAAAAGGTATAAACTTTTTCCTTTACATATAGGTTACCATATTATATACTATAGATAATAAAAAATATTACATTAAACTTGAGGAAGTCTCTGGAATAAGATATGAAGAAAAAAGTTCTCTTAATTAATCAGATTAAATATGGTATTCCTGTCAGGATCACCTGAGGGAGATAATTATATATCACAACCTTTAGGAGGAAATATTGGAGATTTTATTTTTTTTATTGTTTTCTTTTGTGGCGATAGCTTCTGCCATCTTAGTGGTTTCTTTAAAAAATGTTATGCATTGTGCTTTGTTTTTAGCTCTTTTTTTATTTAGTATTGCTGGAATGTTTTTTATATTGGATGCAGATTTTCTGGGTATTGTTCAGATACTGCTTTATATTGGCGGTATTGTAGTTCTTATACTTTTCGCCGTGATGTTAACGGCAAGAGTTTCCAGCCATTTATTAGTTCAAACAAATGAACAAAAATTCATATCCATAATAATTTGTTTCATTTTATGTATTTTTTTAGGATATTTAATAGTAACATATAGTTTCGTTAGTCTTGATAAACAAATTCTGAAGGAAGGAATAACTAAAGATATAGGCAGACTTCTCATCGCAGTTTATGTTCTCCCATTTGAGATTGCATCTGTGGTTTTACTTGTATCTTTAATTGGTGCCATGGTTTTAATTGGGAAAAAAGGAGAAGAATAGTGTTGCTACATTCTTGTTTAATTGTTGCTCTGATAATTTTTTCAATAGGGATTTATGGTGTTTTAACCAGAAGGAATGCTATCGGAATTTTAATGTCATTAGAGTTAATGTTTAATTCCGCTAATATTAATCTTGTAGCCTTTAATAAGTTTTTAAATTTGGAAAGTAACATTGGAATAATATTCCCAATTTTTATAATTACTCTGGCGGCATGTGAAACGGCAATAGGATTAGCGCTTGTCTTATCAATCTATAGACATATCAAAACAGTTTATGTTGAAAAGATAAATTTAATGAAGTGGTGAGGTGAGATGCAATATTCTTTTTTAATACCTGTTTTACCATTATTAGCATTTTGTATTAATATATTTTTCGGTAAAAAGTTAAAAAATAAAAGTGCTTATATTTCAATTTCTGCTATAAGTATATCATTTTTTTTATCACTCCTTATTTTTATTAGAATGCTTTTCATTACAACCCCTGTTGAATATAAAATTGAATGGATAAGAATAGGGAATTTTAATTTTGAATTAGGTATGCTTATAGATGGACTTACATCGGTCATGCTTCTGGTTGTAACCATTGTTAGTTTACTTGTTCAGGTATATTCAATAGGTTATATGCATAATGATACGAGATATTCAAGATACTATGCCTATATGTCTTTATTTACATTTGCTATGTTACTTCTTGTTCTTGCTAATAATTTTTTAGAAATTTTTATAAGTTGGGAACTCGTAGGACTATGTTCTTATTTACTAATTGGATTCTGGTTTGAAAAAAAATCTGCATCAGATGCCGGTAAGAAAGCATTTATAACGACAAAGATTGGCGATGTAGGGTTTTTTATAGGTATACTAATGTTATTTACCTGTACAGGTACTTTTAATTTTGTTGAAATATCAAAGGCGATTTCCGGAGGATTAATTACAGGAACGACACTAACGATTATTGCTGTTTTAGTTTTCTGTGGTGCCATAGGTAAATCCGCACAGTTCCCTTTACATGTCTGGCTTCCGGATGCTATGGAAGGACCTACTCCAGTATCAGCCTTAATTCACGCGGCGACAATGGTTGCGGCCGGAGTTTATCTGGTGGCCAGATCATACTTTTTATTTGATAAATCACCGGAGGCCTTACTTGTGGTTGCCTACATTGGTACCTTTACAGCATTTTTTGCAGCAACAATAGCCTTAGTGGCCAATGATATAAAAAGAGTTCTTGCTTATTCAACCATCAGCCAGTTAGGGTATATGATCATGGGACTTGGAGTTGGAGGATATTCAGCTGGTATGTTTCATCTTACCACTCATGCTTTCTTTAAAGCATTATTATTTCTTTGTGCTGGTAGTGTCATTCATGGTACCGGAATTCAAGATATAAGAGAAATGGGTGGTTTAAGTAAAAAGATGAAAATTACTTTTATTACATTTCTCGTTGCTGCTCTTTCAATATCAGGTGTTCCTCCATTTAGTGGATTTTACAGTAAAGATGAAATTTTATCTGTTGCTTTTATGGAAGGTCATATATGGATATATCTTATTGGAACATTTACTGCATTTCTAACTGCTTTTTATATGTTTAGATTATTTTTCTTAACATTTACAGGTGAGACTCGGTCAAAATTGCATCCACATGAATCCCCATCAAATATGACCATACCTTTAATTATTCTTGCTATTTTTTCAGTGGTTAGTGGATTTTTATTAACCAGAGGTCATATTTTCTTAAAATTAGTTAATTTTCCAGGAAGAGAGTTTATTGGAGAAGAATCTTCACATTTTGTAATGTTCACTTCTGTAGTTGTAGGTTTACTTGGAATTTTTCTTGCCTGGGTCATTTATTATAAAAAATTAATTTCTGCTGAAAAAATTGCGAATAGTGTGCCTCTTCTTTATAAAATTCTCATAAATAAATATTATGTTGACGAAATTTACGATAAAATTATAGTTCAACCAGTGATGAGTGTAGCTGGTGGTTTTGCTAAATTTGATTCAAAAGTTATTGATGGAGCGGTAAATGGTTCTGGAATTATTACAATTTTAATTAGTAAACTTCATGATTTGTTTGATCGAATAGTTGTCGATGGTTCAGTAAATGGTGTTGGCTGGGTTACTATTAAAAGTGGTAATGTCTTAAAACTAATTCAAACAGGATTTATACAAAACTATATGTTGATCGTTGTTGGTGGATTAGTAGTTCTTGTTGTCTTAAAGATTTTATTTTAAAATAGGGAGTTGTTATGGAATGGAGAGAATCGAAGATAGTAGAGTTTAAAAAATCAACTTCTGAACTTAAAGAAGCGGTAATATCTATTTCGGCTATCTTAAACAAGCATCAGAAAGGCGAATTGTATTTTGGTGTTAAAAACGATGGTGAAGTAGTGGGCCAAATGATTGGCTCAAATACACTGCGAGATATTTCACAAGCAATATCAAGCCATATTGAACCAAAAATATACCCTTCGATAGATACGGTAAATATCAAAGGTAGGTCCTGCATTAAAATGGAAGACTATGTGAGTGAAGATGATCCAGTGAGAGAATATGATGCTTTTGTAGAAGCATTAAATTTTAATGAAATAGGGATTGTTTTAAATAATAATAAAATTGGCAATCCACAATATGATCCCAAAGCGATGTTAAAA
>JBDRBU010000113.1:0-3987 GCA_043822305.1 Candidatus Firestoneibacteriota bacterium | reverse complement strand
TTTACTTTAATTTTACTTTTATCAAAATTAACCATTTGGTAACCTCCTTTAAAAGGTATAAACTTTTTCCTTTACATATAGGTTACCATATTATATACTATATATAATAAAAAATATTACATTAAACTTGAGGAAGTCTCTCCGTATAAGGAGGAGGGTTATATGCATCGTAATAGATGGTTAATTGGGTTGATACTGGCAGTATTTTTTGGCTCTATTTATTCAATATTTTTCTATAAACTTGAGTTTGTCATTCCTTTTGATAAAACTAATAAGAATCAAAGGGTAAGATTAGGACTTGACTTGCAGGGTGGGATGCACTTACTTCTTGAGGTTGATGAAACAAAATTGCCAAAAGGTATTGTCGTAAGTGAAGCAGGTGATAGAGCTATAGAAATCATTAGAAATAGGATTGACCAACTTGGTGTTACGGAGCCATTTATTCAGAAAGAAGGGGAAAAATGGATTGTAGTTCAATTACCTGGTATAAAAAATCCTGAAGAAGCAAAAAAACTTATAGGGCAAACTGCTTTACTTGAATTTAAACTTGTTGATGAAAGTGGGGATATAGATAAAGCCATAGAAGGAAAAATTCCTGAAGGTGATGAATTACTTTATGACAGAGAAAATAGACCAATATTAGTTAAAAAAGAGCAGATTTTAACAGGTGAAGCATTAGCCAATGCCCAGGCAAAGATTGGAGGAGGTGCACTTGGAAATGAGCCATATGTATCGATTGATTTTAATACTGAAGGTGGCAAAAAATTTGCCAAGATAACTGGAGAAAATATTAACAAGAGACTTGCTATAATTTTAGACGGAAAGATTTATTCAGCACCTAACATAAAGTCAAGAATAGGAGGTGGGCATGGTATAATTGAGGGAAATTTTGAGATGGATGAAGCGCAAAAACTAGCTATAGTTTTAAGGTCTGGTAGTTTGCCGGCACCATTAAACATTATAAGTGAAAATGTAGTAGGTCCAACACTTGGCTCTGATTCTATTAAAAAAGGACTGCTTTCTGGTTTAATTGGCGTTCTGGCCGTTATGTTGCTTATGGGATCTTACTATAAATTTTCGGGTATAATAGCCAATATTGGATTAATATGTAATATTCTTTATCTTATGGGTGCTATGACGGCACTTGAAGCTACTTTAACCATGCCGGGTATTGCAGGTATAATTTTAATAATGGGTATGTCCGTTGATTCAAATGTACTAATTTTTGAAAGGATAAGAGAAGAACTACGAGCAGGTAAAACTGTCCGAGCCAGTATTGATGCTGGATATAACAGAGCATTAGTTACTGTTATTGATTCTCATGTTACAACATTAATTACTTCTATTATATTATTTCAATTTGGGACAGGACCAATTAGAGGATTTGCCGTTACATTAAGTCTGGGAGTGCTGATAAGTTTATTTACGGCTGTTGTTGTGACGAAGGTAGTATTTGACTGGAGAATGGCAAGAGGTGAGGTTGAAACTTTAAGTATTTAAAAAAGGGGTTAGAGTCAATAAATTATGAAAAGAAAAGTTATGGAGGGAAAAATGAGTAAAAATTTAACTGAGTATAGATTTTCTTTCGGCCCGTGGAATATTCATGCTGGTGCTGACCCTTTTGGCCCGAAAGAACAGTTGATGGTGCAATAACATCAAATGATTTTAAGGACAGGGAATATGCATTTGAACGTTCAAAAAGAACGGTTGATATTGCAAGGATTATTGGAACAAAAAGAATAGTACTTTGGCCAGCGCGTGAAGGAACATATATAAGAGAATCTAAAGATCCTAAACTGGCCATAGAAAGAATGGTTGATTATATAAATATGCTTCTTGAATATGACAAGGATATACTTATTTTGGGTGAGATGAAACCTAATGAGCCAATGGATCAATCATATTGTCCTACTACTGGACATTTTATTGGTATATCATATAAGACAGTTGAGCCGGATAGGGTTGGAGTATTGATTGAATCAGCTCACTGCGTACTTGCCGGACTTGACCCTTCAGATGAAATGGGTTATTCATTGTGGCATGATAAACTATGGGGAGTTCATCTGAATGACCAGAACGGATTGAAATTTGATGAGGACAAGAGTTTTGGAGCAGTAAGTTTAAGAAGGGCTTTTAATCAGGTATATGTACTTGAAAAAGGTGGTTATGGAAGAAATGGCGAATTTATAGGTCTTGATGTGAAAGCAATGAGAACACAAAAGAAAGAGGTTTCATATAAGCATCTTGAAAACAGTAAAAAAATATTTTTAGCGCTTGTAAAGATTGTCAGAGGATTGGACGAGAAAAAAATAGAGGAATATAGAAAAAAAAGAGATTACGAAAATCTTGAAATGTATATAATAACAAAATTAATGAGTTTGAAATGAATTTCTGTAGATGTTACATTATTAAGTATGAAAATATTAAAGTGCGACATAAGAGGAGTTTATAAAGAAGATATTGATGAAGAATTGGCCTTTAATTTAGGCCAGTCAGCTCTAATTTACGCTTTTAGAAGACTTCATCAAGACACAAGTATTAGAGTTGTAGTTGGTGGAGATGTTAGGCCGTCAACTTCCGGCTTAAAAAAAAGTCTTATAGATGGAATGAGGTCTATTGGTGGAAATATAATTGACATAGGTATTGTTCCGTCCCCGGTATTCCATTTTGCAAATAAATATTTTAATACAAATCTTGGAGTAATGATAACTGCTTCTCATAATCCACCTGAATATAATGGGTTTAAAATTGATATTGATGGAAAATCAACAGACGAACAAGAATTAAAGGAAATATTTGAAATATTTCAGACAGGTAAGTTTAGGAGAGGGAGGCAAAAAGGGAAAATAGAAAAAATTAATATGTTGGATATTTATGAGGAAAGTCTTTTAAAGAAAATAAATTATAGTGGAAATTTAAAAATTGTGATAGATGCTGGAAACGGTAATCAATCCGAACTTGCTCCTTCTGTTTTTGAGAAATTTGGACATAAGGTTGTCCGACTTTATTGTGAGCCAGATGGTAATTTTCCTAATAGATTGCCAAATCCGGCGGTTAAGGATAATTTGGTGGAATTAAGTAAAAAAGTGAGAGAAGAAAATGCGGATTTAGGTGTTGGATTTGATGGAGATGGTGATAGAATAGCATTTGTTAATAACAAAGGTATATATATTGAGAATGATAGGATCATGGCTATATTTGCAAAATATTTTTTAGAAGGTCAACCTAATGAAAAGATAGTTTATGATATCAAATGTTCTAAGGCCGTAAGTGATGTTATTGAGCAAAATCATGGAGTTGGTCTAGTCGAGAGGTCGGGACATTCATTTATTAGATTAAGAGTAATGAAGGAGAAGGCAATATTTGGTGGTGAGTTAAGTGGACATTTCTTTTTTAAAATACTTGGCGGAGAGGATGATTCATTATTTGCTGGATTACTTCTTTGTAAAATAATTCAAGAAACTCAAAAAACATTAGTAGATTTAGAATCAAAAATTCCAACTTATTTTAGTACTCCAGATATCAGGATACCATTTGATATGGTCCTAGCCGATAAATTATTAGCAGAAATTCCGGATAGGTTTAAAGATTTTTCTGTAATGACCATAGATGGATTAAAGGTAATCTTTAATTATGGCTGGGCTTTAATAAGGAAGTCTACTACCGAACCTTTACTTACATTAAGATTTGAAGCAAAGGACAGATATAAATTAAAAGATGTAATTAATTTAGTGGCAACAAGAATTCCCGAGATAAAAGATATGATTTTTGATTATGTTAGTGTAGTTTGAAAGAGGATAGAGTAATTTTCAGGTAAAGAATTTAATTTGCCAGGAGGTAAAAATGGGTTCTTCAGGTTTGATTGTAGAGTAATAGGATAGGATGGATATTTGAGATAGAAAGCATCTGTTAAATCTTGTATAATATAAATTGATTAAATTAAAAACATATTATACGGAGGAAATAACAGATGCTTAAGAGAGATTA
>JBDRBU010000112.1:0-6288 GCA_043822305.1 Candidatus Firestoneibacteriota bacterium | reverse complement strand
TTCCTCTGCATTGTACTTTTTCCTGCCGGCTTTCTTTACAATTTCGTCCATTTTTCCTCCTTTATTTCTATTCTATCAGGAGGCCATGCTATACACAACTCCTATATCATCTTTACTGACACCATCGCAAAATTTTCCCGTATGAGACAGCAATTGCGACAAGATTGATTAAAAAAACAGATAGAATATTTCCGCATTCTAAATCCAACAATTCTATTAAACCAAAAGAGGGGGTGGTGATTTTTTTGTTACTAACAGACTTACTTTATTCTTTTTTTGTCTCTTCTGCAGAAAGAGTTCTTTTAAAAAAATCAAACCAATAGCTTCCAAAATCACTTTTTGCGTGCAAATCCTTTTCCTTACACCAGGTTTTGCCAGTTATCGGCTTATCATCCCAATAATCTTTTGTGTAGTAGATATTACACTCACAACCTGAAGGAAAATCATTAACAGCTTCCGAATAAAGGTTTTTTTGAGGATTAAAGATAAATAGTTTTTTTACTTTAGGGTCTTTTAATTTGCTCACTTCACTTAATAGTGTAAGTCCAGACTCCCAAAAACCCACAGCATAAAGATCTTTGCCTTCTTTTTTCGACTTCTCAATAGAATATTGCAGTGTCTTAATAATTCTTTTTTTACAAACATCATATAATATATCCATTTCAATATCTATAGTAACCACATCATATCCGAGTTCATGCAGGTAATAAACATTATCCAAAAGCATGGTGGAATAAAACTTCTCATCCTGTAAAAATAATACTATCTTTTTAGCACCTTTAGCAGGAAAGTCAACTATTTCGTCACTTTCTATAGTCCTCTGCATTGCTCTTATAAATTCATGCGGCAGTTTTTTCCAGGTCTTTTCAAAATCTTCCGAAGAAAAATACAAGGTTTTATTTTCGGAGGAATATTTCACCGGCCACTTCTCATATATTGGTGTTTTGCCACCATTATTCCTTCTTAAATCAAGGATTCCTTTTACAAATTCAAAGACATATTTTTCCGCAAGATTACTTGGTATATGATGAAAATTATCGCCTTTTTTGTCCCAGACTGGTGGTGTGAGTATTCTTAAAACCTGCATACCTAAAGCACCGGCGTTTTTAGCAAATTCGTCATTTTTAACAATGGTGCTATCCCCCCATGTATTTATCATCAACCAAGCAACATCAGATTTAACTTTTGGCTCATCAAAGAAAGCACCGCCAATACCAGCCACGGCCTCAATTTTGTCCGGATAGTATATACCCATTTGTTGTCCCATACTTGCTCCACCGGACTCTCCTACAATAATTATTTTCCTCCTATCAAGCCCATAATCATGTATCAATTTATTCTGAACTTCCAGGGCTAAATCGTGCCAACCTGATTCTTTATAATAATACCACTTTTTTCTGTTTCCTAGCTCTTCATCAGTATATTTAAACTCAAAAGAAAACACACTGCAACCAAGTTCCTTTACAAAATAGTTATTAAAATTTCTTTTGAAAAATTCTGTTTCTCCAACATAAGGAGCACAGAAAACCATATTGCTCGCGCTTAACGGAAGGACTCTATTACCTCTCATTGGAAGAGCATAATAGACGATTACCTGCTTATTCCCTGGAAAATCCGTGTCAATTTCATATCGCCCGTATTTTGCCGTAAAATTATCAGAACAAAAAGCAACACCAATATTTATTAACACCAAAACGATTATTTTCTTTATCATATTCTCCTCGTAAAATTGAAACTGTTTGAAATCTTGCTACTTAATAAAATAACCCTCATTATCATCACCAAATAGTGGTAAAGCAATTATAATAAATCCAATAGCAAAGTTTTTCACAATATTCCCCAATCTTTAATTATTATAACAGTTTCTTAAAGTACCTAAAACCTCTGTTTCCGGATTTTATATAAATTAATATAGTAAAACTCATTAAAATAAGATTTCTTAAAATAACAATAAAGCCGATTTGCTCTTTTATTCCAAACAGTTCAAAACATCCGCAATCATGGATTAGTCCTCTACAAATATTAATAGTAACAGCAATTGTAAAGGGAAATAATACTAAAAGCAATATAACAGCATTGCTTTTAGTATAAAAATTAAAAACAAACATTATTCCACAACCAACCTCCAACCAGGGTAAGTAAACAGCCATCAGAGGAGCAATTGCATCAGAAATAATATTATATTCTTGTATTATCTTTAAAAAATGATCTGGTCTAAATAAATTTGGCAGACTAGAAAGTATAAATAGTATGCCTACAATTATTCTAAGTATTATGACTGTTTTGTCGTTTTTCAAATACTCCCATATTTTACCCATCTATTTATCCTCCTTAATAATTTCAGTGGGCAATTTAGCCGCTACCCATTCTTCCCAGCCACCCTTATAAATAAATATTTTGTTAACCTTTTTCTCTATAAACATTAAAGCTAATCTTTTACTCAAACCACAAAAAGAATCACAATATATAATAACAAGATTACTGTTTAAAATATTTTTACCGTAAAAAATAAACTTTTCATCAAAATCTCTAACACTAATATTTATTGCATTTTTTATATGTCCAGAATTATATTCGGCATTGTTCCTTGCATCTATAAAGATTATATTTCTATCGTCAATCAATTTTGCAACTTCTTTTATTTCCATATAGTTTATTTTGCTCGATTCGGTTTCATTTTTCTCATTATCAGAATAGCCATGGATTTTTAATTCTATTTTCGAAGGATTAAATGTATTAACAGCAATAGACACAGCGAACAAAATAAAACATATTTTTGTGCTGCCAATAACTATTCCTAATTCGCTTCTATTTTGTCCCATAGTCCATCAAATATTTTATATTTTTCAATATGCAATCCATTCTTTTATCGCCTAAAAACTCTGATTCTCCTTCAATAATTTGTACTAATACCTTGCTTTTATCAGAAAACATATCTCTTATTTTAAAAGCATTAGAAGACCAATCTGAATAATAATTTTCACCACTTAAAATGACAACCGGACAATTTACTTTTTTGACATATTCACCTATTGATAATTCCTTAAATGGGGATTTTGGTGTTGCTCCAATTGAAACTATCCCTTTAATTCTTGTATCTCGATGATGTGAACAAATTATCATACTATATGGAACATCATCTCCTTGCGCAATAATAATAATAGGAATTGTTGCCATTTCTTTTTGATTAATAATCCAATCAAATACTTCTTCTGTTAATTTAATTCCTGGGATGCCACCTTTTGATTTTGGCGAAATCACAATATAACCAAATTCGGTAAGAGCCCTTTCTTCTTGATGGATTTTTTTATCTACCAATAATTCCTTACGAAATAAGTAAAAAAGAATAGCTCTTGGGATTTTGTTAACAGGCTTAACAATATAAAATGTATTATCGCATCCATTGTTTTTCAAATTCATGATTTTACTGTAAATCGGTGAAAAACTCAAATAATATTTACCTAAACCATATAAAATCAATACAAATGTAATAGATATTAATAAGGAGTTCCACATATCTTTAATCTTTATCGTTTTTTTTAATGCTATCACTGTCATGATTATTGCACCTAACGATGCTAAGAACAAATACATATTTATTCCCATAATAAGATTGCTGAAAATATTCCCTATCAAAAAACATATAATTATTGTTTGAAAAATAATTATGGTCGAATTATTTTTAAAAACTCTTTGCGCTATCAACATCACATATATCACTAAAGCAAGCATTACACATAAAACCGGAAATCCTAGACACGAGCTTATTGTGATATATCCATTTATAGCTGTCGAGTAATTTTCTCGCATTGTCATTGGCTGATATAAATCTTGGTAAACAGAAAAAAATCGATCAAATCCAACCCCTCTAATTGGATTATCAGAAGACATTGCCAATGTGCTCTTCCAAAGAGTAATTCTGTTTTCTATGGACTTATCCTGAAAATCCACAATAGAAATCGTTCTTTTTGCTCCACCAGAGATGAAAATTATTAAAAAAACAAAAATAATAAATAAAATACTTGCTGTGATTTTTTGTTTATTTTCTTTTAGATTGAAAACCATGAATAAATATGCCATAACAAAAGAAATATATCCACCCCTAGAATATGTTAAACCCTCCATATACAATAATGTCGTTGTCGAAGTATAAAATAAACCAGCACAAGAATATTTTAAAATATTCTTTGATTTTAACATTTTATTATTAATAATAAAATATATACCCGTCAAAATACAAATGCAAATAATTATAAAAAGGGCTGCTTCATTTGGAGTATTAAACCACATTTGAAATCTATTATTACCTAAATATCTAAACATGTTCTCCTAAAAAAAACCAAGAGAATAAAAAAACAACTTCGCAATTTATCCTCTTGGCTCTTAATGTTGTCAAATAATCAAATTATTTTATTATTCTCCATTACACGCGTCATACATTTCACTCTATGCCTTTTCCCATGCTTTTGTTAATACTCTACATAAATAATTATCCGGAAATATAAGGCATTTTGCGTCGAGCCATTCTTGAAATGCTTGTGCACATTTATACTGGGCATACTTACACTCCGCCGTTGTAGCAAAAACTCCTGAAACATTTCCCAATAAAATCATACTAAATATAACAACAAAACATATCGCTTTCATTTTTTCTTTCCTCCTTTATTACCATTTTTACCATTTTCAATTATATATTTTTGATACGCTTTAATATCTTCTATCACCTCCTTTTTATAATTTTTGGGTATCGAGAATAATTTCTCATCCAATACTTGGTTTATTTTATAATCATACTGTATTATAGAATACTGTTTAACACCTTTTTCATCATAACTCTCCACCAAATATGGTAATAGATTACTCTTATCTATCGTAAAGATAGATATTGAAACCGAATCTTTCTTATATATTGCTTCAGGGTCCATATATTTATATGCATCATTTATTTTTTGAAGAGCTTTTATACCTTGTATCAATATTTCCTTTTTCGTTGTCGCCTTAACAGTTATAATGTAGCATTTTATTCCTTTATATTCACCATCTTCTATTTTACATTCTTCAATTCTACCATAATTATTTGGAAACATTTTCTGAGCGTTAACTGCTTCATCAGCCATGGCCATTCTTTCTTTATCTCTAACTTTTTTTACATTTACAGCTTTCCCATTTCTTAGTTCCCAAATCCCTTCATTATTAATAATCTCTACATCATCTGTATCAAACGATTTATCTTTGGTTTCTGTTCTTTCAAATTTAGTGCCGTCATCATTGTTTTTTATGTAAATAATGCAGTCCATTGTAGATGATTCATTACTCATTCTCGATTTATATGATAATGTAGAACAAGTATTCATTTTTAATTCCTGTTTTTTAAATATTTCATCTTTCAATTTGCAATCATTTTCTCCTGCAAATAAATAACTACAATCTAACACTATTACTGCAAATATTTGTAAACATTTCATTATTTCCTCCTATTTTTTCTTAATTTCTTCATAATCAATAGGAAATTTCGAGCCAATCCATTTGCCCCAACCACCATCGAAAACATATATATTTTTAAAACCTCTAATTTTTAACTGTGTATATACCGCATAACTTGTTGAACAACAAGTGCTATTACAGTATATTAATACTTCTTTATTATTAGGAACTACCATTTTTAAGATCTCATAGTTTTTATCAAATTCATTAGCAGGCAAAGAAAACGCCTTTTTTATATGTGCCTTTTTAAAAAGATATTCTTCTCTAGCATCGATAAAAACAACCTTCCCATCATCATATAACTTTTTCGCTTTTACCAAACCTACTGATACATCACCTAAGGTCTTAACTCTGTTTACGGATAAACTCATACCTGATGTATTTAAAATATTTATATTAACAGAAATAAACAATATTATCACAGAAATATATATACATTTCTTTAAAATATCAATACTCATCATAATTATAGTAAATACTCACTGGTTATGTTCCCTGTAATGCTCCATATTCCATCATTCAGGCTGTTGATTTAGTTAAATCGACCTATTTTTCAGCCTTAAAAACCTCTTTTTTGAACATTTAATACTTAGGACAAAATTAAAAACATGACTAACTGAAGCTCTGATAATTTACATTCATCACTATTGATTATAACCGAGGGTTATAATGGTCGGGAAAAACTGGACCAATTTTAGGCAATACTTAAGGATAAAAAAGAGGTATAATAAAGCCTAAGGAGGTCTAGTATGATGCGGAAGAAATTTGAATCAGGATTTAAGGCCAGAGTATCGTTGGAAGCAT
>JBDRBU010000111.1:0-2281 GCA_043822305.1 Candidatus Firestoneibacteriota bacterium | reverse complement strand
TTATTAAATCTTCCTCTTTTTTGTCTTCTATTACGATATTTTTACGCATAACTTTTATTGTATATATGCCTTAACTTTACCTTATTTTAAAACTAAATCAACCCAGTTAACCAATAAGCGAATCGGAAAAGAAGGAGTCGTTCCCTCATTCGTCTGCAAAAACAGAGACAGCCAGTATACCATATGACAGCTAGAAAGCAAATTCGGGATCAAGCACCAAACCGCCAAAAAACTGGTCAGAGAGGGAAAACTGAAAGCGCGCATAATCCCTCACGAAGACGGCAAGCCGTACGAATACGTCTTCCTGAAAAAGGAAAATCCGGATCTCATCGACCCTGAAAGGAAATCTCCAGCAAGAAAATCGTACGACAGGAATTATAATAAGGTTATGAATGCGAGAATTCGAGAAGAAAAAAAGAAAGAGAAAAGAAAACGAGGGTTCAAAAACAGTTAAACTTAATCAAAGTGTTCAATGCGCATTGTCTATTTGTCCTTTTATTTTATGAAAAGGATGTTTTGAATCGTCGGAAGCCCAACTTGTTTCCTTTTCCTCGGCATCGCACCTTGGACAACGTCCCAATCCTGCCCAAGGTAAACGCTAATCATAAGTGTCGAGCGTTCGACACTTTTCACAATAGACAGCCCAATGTCTTTTTATTTTTAAGCCGTTCTAGAACAGCTCTTTTTAAGGTAACTGATAAAACATTCTTTTTGGCTAACTGATTTTTATCAAACAAGAAAAACTGTAGGTGGTCTTCTTAGTTGATAGTACTGAGTTTATTTTATAAACTTTTCTATTTCTATTTCGTCTCTTAAAGGAATACCATCTTCTCCAACAAGAGGGATTCCTGGTTTTAGTTTACGAGAAATTGTTAATGCGTTAGGATAAATTTTGATTAAACGAAAATCTCTATTTTGCCAAAATCTTAGGGCATTTAAATTATCATTGGTAGTAATAAGCCAGATTCGTTTGATTCTTTGATTTTTAGCTAAACCTATAACCCGACTAACTAACATTGTCCCAATACCTCTTTTCTTCAAAAGACTATCTAAGCTAATAATTTCCATTTCTTTGTCGGTAATTTTGAAAGTAATCAATCCTTTCTTTTTACTGTCAACTTCGGCAATAAAACCACTTAATGTTTCGGGCTTGTGGACTTTTCCACGAGTAATAATGAAATCGCCGCCCCAACGCTGGTTAAAAATAGTTTTTATCCAATCTATATCGACTGATTTTATTTTTCTTATTCTAATTTTCATATCTCAATTCTACCAAAAAAACGCCGGAATGGCGATTAAAATCTTTGATCCCAAAGCGATTTGCGAAAAATGTCAATAGTATTTATAATACAAATATATGATCATAGACAGCCATATACATATTTCATATTTAAAAAAGAAAAAAAGATTCTTACAAATAAGAGATGATTTATTGTCAAATATGAAAAAAAACGGGGTAAATTATTCAATTGTAATCCCAGATAACCTGCATGATTCCACCTGCGCAGACGTTAAAACGATAATTGAATTAATTAAGAATCAGACAAGGTTGTATATGGTTGGAACGTTGAAAATCACTGAAATTAATAAGCAGAGTCTTAAAAAAATTGAAGAATTGTTTAAAGAAAAAACGATTCGGGGTTTTAAAATCTTTCCTGGCCATGACCCCATATATCCAAGCGATAAAAGATGGTTTCCCGTTTATAATCTTTGTCAAAAATATAATTTTCCCTTAATTATTCATACCGGCATCAATATTAATAATGCAAAGTGTGCAAAATACAATGATCCAAAATATATTATAAAAATAGCAAAGCTCTATCCTAAACTTAAAATTATTATCGCTCATTATTTTTGGCCGAAATTAGATTATTGTTTTTCTATTACCAACGGTATTGATAATATATATTTTGATACGTCGGGATTAGCCGATCCGGAGGTAACGAACGCAAGCGGAGGCATTAAAAAAATAAAAGAAATTCTAACTAAAACGATTAGGCGTAGAAACGAAAGCGTACTTTTTGGAACTGATTGGCCGATGTGTAATGTTAAAAAGCATATCGATTTGATAAACTCGTTGTACGTAACGCAAGAGGAAAAACAGAAAATTTTCTACGGAAATTCCCTAAGAATTTTTCGGTTGCCTAAAAAAAGATGAGGATAATATCATCCTCATCTAGGCAACTGAACGGGGAAACCGTTTTGCACATCTTTCATACTTTTTTATAACTAATTTATATCAAATGATAAAAATATCGCAATCTCTTTTGCATTGTTAGAA
>JBDRBU010000110.1:0-14511 GCA_043822305.1 Candidatus Firestoneibacteriota bacterium | reverse complement strand
CTTGCATCGGTTACCTCCTGATTAAGTTGGTTGTCATAAACCTAACTATATCAGTTTTCTTCGGTAATCGGTGCTTTTTTATTTCCCCTTATAACTTAATGCTTTCTCCTATTTCTCCCACATTATTTACGAATGACCCATAATTCTCTCTGTCTGCTTATACTATTGCTTCTATCTACAAGGCTCGCTGGCAAATAGAAGTCTTCTTCAAATGGATTAAACAAAATCTTAAAATTAAAACTTTCTTCGGGACTTCCAAAAATGCCGTGTTAACTCAGATTTGGATTGCTATGTGCTATTATTTGCTTCTAACCTATATCAAATACCAGACAAAATACAAATTTTCTTTGTTTTACTTGCATAAAATCATAAGAGAAACTGTCCTAGAACGCTTAAATCTTATTGACTTATTAAATATTAATGATAAAATACTCCATAAGGTCAAGAATACTGACCAGCAACTCTGTCTCGCTCTAAACTTTTAGCGGACAGGTGTGATGTTACTTATATGATAGATAAGAAGAAATTTGAATTAACAAGGAATTTTTATACAGTAGACCAGGTTGCTTCTGAAATTGCAGATAGATTTGCTTTAAGACAGTTTGAAACCAAACGGTTTGATTTCGGAGATGGTATTATCATCAATGATTTGCCTGATATGGATGATATAGAAAAAGTCATCCGAAAATCTATGGAGAAAGCAGTCATAGAAGGGAACAGAATATCGGAAGAAAATAAAAAGCAGGTGGAATTATTTTTCAACCAATTCCTTCCTCGCGGTAAAAAGAAAAGAGTTCATATTAATATTGAAGGTAATATTATCGGAATCAAAACTGAAGATATGGATATAGCCAGTGCTCGCTCAAGTGAACTTGACAGAGACACGAGTATTTTTATTTCTGAAGATTTTGAGGATGAACTTACCGAAGAAAATGTATTCGTTATTAAGGACTTCCAGAAAAGATATAAGGATTCCGAAGGACAGTTAATGATGGATTTTGCAGATGTTGAATTACCTGATTATGTCCGTCAGTTGATAAAAACAAAACCATTATATGTTGTAAACACCTCTATGTTTAAAATTCCATTAAATCTCGTTATTGTATCTCACAGTCCAGAATGTAATTTTGTCTTTAAACTTATTGAACATGCTAAGTATATAGATGCATGGGTTAAATCACGAGATGTGGGGTTTTATAGCCTTAGCTATGAGTTTTGGAAGGGTGGAAAAGATAGAGTTCGTCGAAGCTTCAACCCTGATTTTTTTATAAGGACTGATTTGCAAAATTATATGGATAAGTTGACAGAGGAAAATCCCAATATAAATTTGCGCAAGCTGCGGGAATTAGAAGATCAAGGAATTAAAGAAATAATACGAGTCGTTGAAATAAAGAGTGATGAGGATCAAGAAGAGATAACACGAGCTAAAGAGCGTTTTGGCAAAGACCACTTCCAAAATGTAAATAACCGCTTACGAGAAGTTAATCCGGTTGATTTACCCGAAGATTTCCAAACCAGCACCGCTCAATATTATATTTTTGACCTTTTAAGGCCGGAGAATTACAGCACTTGGTTTAATAATTTAAGGAGAGGAATATTATAAAAGGCAATAACTATGTGGACATAAAAATGGGAACAGTTTTAAAAGACAAGCAAAAATTACCCGACTCTTTGTTTGATAAAGAACGCCTTCTGTCTTTATAAACAGAAATTTAGAACATAACTCTTGACATTTTTGTAAAAATATGTTAGAATATAACTGAATACAATAGAATAAGGAGGTATTTTAAATGTCTAAAGTAATAACATTACGATTATCAGAGGAAGAATACAGGGAAATATCTGCTACTGCTGAAATAGAACGTCGTCCTATTTCTAATTTTATTACAACAGTTGTTCTAAAGAAGATAGAAGAGACATATTATATAGACCCTATTGAAATGTCCCAAATTAAAACAGATAAAAAGTTGTTAGAAAAACTCAAAAAAGGACATAACGACGCTAAAGAAATGAAAGGAAAACTCGTTGGATAAATTTAAAGTATTTGAAACGAACCAATTTCTAGAAGATCTTAAACAGGATTTTGACGGTCAACAGAAGATGGTTAAGAGAAAACTTATTACATATGTTTATCCACAATTGAGACAAAATCCGTACTTTGGTAAAAATATAAAAAAATTGATAAATTATATCCCAGAAACATGGCGTTATAGAATAGGTAATTATAGATTTTTTTATACAATTGACGACTATAAAAAGATAGTATTTATGATATCTGCTGATACTCGTCAAAATGCTTATTAAAAATTAAGTAGAAAAATGGGATGTGTCCCTATTTTATAGGAGGGTTGTCTAGATGGATATAACTACGATAGGTGGGCTTATTGGTGCATTACTTTTAGTTTTTGTAGCTGTTTATCATGCAGAAGGATTAGCGGGTTTTGGAGCATTTGTTAGTGCTGAAGCATTTTTAATTGTGATCGGTGGAACTTTTGCTGCACTTTTAGTGAACTATCCTTTAAAGCAAATTATAGGTGTTTTTAAAGTATTAAAAGTAGTTTTAACTGCAAAAGAAGAAGATACTTCCAAGATTGTAACTACATTTGTGACACTTTCAACCAAAGCAAGACAAAGAGGTTTTCTTGCATTAGAAGAAGATATTAAAAAGATAGATAACGACTTTTTAAAAAGAGGAGTTCAATTAGTTGTAGATGGTGCTGACCAGGAATTTATTAGAACAATGTTAGAAACAGAATTAGGTTTTATTAAGGAAAGACATAAAGTAGGACAGGAGATATTTAATGCATTAGGAACATATGCTCCGGCACTTGGTATTATTGGAACGGTTTTAGGCATGATACTTATGCTTAGAACAATTGATAATCCTACTGAAGTGCCTAAAAAAATGGCTTTAGCCTTAGCGGCAGCATTTTATGGACTTGGTGCTGGATATCTATTGTTCTTACCTATGGCCGGAAAACTCCGTAGACGCTCTGAAGATGAATTGTTGGTTAAAGAAATCATTATAAGAGGAGTGTTACTAATTCAGGCCGGTGCAAGTCCAACAGTTACTGAAAGTAATTTAAAAGCATATTTAGAACCTTCACAACGAGTAACAATAAAACGACAGAAGGGTCCTCCAACTCCACCAACCGGAGCATAATTATATGCCATTAAAATCGAGAGATGTTATAGATGTGAATGACCCACGGGTTGCTCAAATAGGCCACCCGGCTCCACCATGGTTAATTAATTATGCTGATTTAATGACGGAGTTAGTTTGTTTCTTTGTAATTATGTATAGTTTAAATGTAGTGCTTGATAAAAAAGTTAATGAAGTTGCAAAAAAAGTAGAGGAACAGATTAAAAGTGGTGAGTTAAGTGGAACGGTTAAATATACTCCTGAAGGTTTACAGATTACATTAAACGAGAAAGGTGAATTTGCTTTTTTTGAAAGTGGTAAAGCGGAATTAATGCCAAAAGCAAAGGAATCTATAGATAAACTTGTTCCAGAACTTTTGAAGTTACCAAATGAGATAGTCATCCAGGGTCATACGGATGATGTTCCAATAAAAACCTCTCAGTTTTCTTCAAACTGGGAATTATCTACGGCCAGAGCAACAAATGTAGTGAAATATCTAAATTATGAAAAAAAAATTCCACCTCAAAGACTCTCGGCCATAGGGTATGGAGAATATAAGCCAATTGTTCTTAATGACACCCCGGAGAATAAAACAAAAAATAGGAGAGTTGTGTTTTTAATAAAAAATTTATCTCAAGAGGAAGTTTGGAAAAAGAGTGAGAAAATAAAGTAGTCTACCCGCCTAAGGTGGGCAATTATTCCTAATATATTGATTTTACATTAAAGTAAGTCATAATTATGGAGGTAAAATGGCATTTCTTGATTCTGAAAGAAAGTTTCAAATAAAGTATGTTTTAATAGTTATATTTGTTGTTGGTTTGGTGTCAATTATTATTGGCGGGGGTATTTATTACACTATAAAGACAGAGGTTAGTTATAGACTCCCGGATGTATCTGAACAAGGATTAACAACTTCTATAATATTTTCCGGAGTGAATAACTTTTTAATTGTTTTAGTACCTGTTCTTTTTATAATTGTAGTTATTGTCAGTATACTGCTTTTAAGTAGAATTGCTTCTCCAGTTAGTAGGGTAATTAAAGAATTGCAAGCATTAGGTAAGGGTGATTTTACGGTTGAAGTTGAAAAAAGAAGTGGCGAGGAATTAGCCGACCTGATAAAAGTTGTTAATGAATCAAAAGAGAATTTGAGCAGGATGATTGTATCAGAAAAAGAATTAATTGATAAGATTTTGGTAATTGCAAATGATTTGTTAAAAGAATGTGATAAGGAAAAAATTAATAAAGAGAAAGTTTTAGTACTGATAAAAAAAATGCAATTAGGTTTAGATAAAGTTCAAATTGCTTTAAGTAGGTATAGAATAAATAAATAGGGGACAGCGACTATTTTTGATAAACCCATTTTACTCGGGGTCAGGGACGACCCCGACTCCATTCTAAAACCTGCGACTACCAACGATTACCAAAGATGGCCATAACGGTGTTCAATTCTTTATTGGTTAAGGCGGTATCTTTTAGGTTTTTGTCTAACTCAATAGCTTTTTTTAAATGAAGCCAGGTATTCTTATCATCTTTTTTTAATGCATAAGCACAGGCTAAGTTATAATATGAAATTGCTTCATCTGGTTTGAATTTAATAGCTTCTTCAAATTCTGCAATTGCTTCTTCATATAGACCTCTTCTTTTGTAAGCCAGACCCATGTAGTTATGTGTTTCTGAATATTCCTTAGCCATTTCGGATTGTTTTGCTTTTATTTCTATTTTTTGATATATAATTTTTAATATGAATATACTGCTTACAGTTAATATTAGTATTAAAATGATGGCGATATTTCCCCAATTAGTGAATTTATATTTTACAAACATTTCATAATCCTTATCTCCGCTTAATATTTTTTCTACAGAAATAATCCAGATGACAGTTGAACTCTTTAACCACGCACCACCAGAGGGTGTGGGGTTTACTTGTTGGAAAGCATTTGTATCTATGATTTCTCCAGGTACAGAAAGTTTATATTGTATTACGAATTTTTTTATTGAGGCTTTTGACAACTCCTGGCTTAGTTTTACAAAGGGATGATGAAAGGTAAAGATTTCTCTATATTCATTTATTGTATGAAACAGACCAGATTCTTTGGTAATCTTTATTGGATAATTTTCTTTTTGAAGGTCGCTGATATTTTTAAATTCACCCATAACCTTGAAGTGATATTCGCCGTCTTTAATGAATTCTGTTTTCCATTTATTTGTTAGTGCCTGCTCCTGTTCTTTCGATACGCCTTTAAAAAGAGGGTCAGTAACAACATTTATAATCCGTGTAATTGCTCCATTTTTTTTAAATAAAGTTGTTATTTTAAGTGTTGGAGTTGACAAAATGTCTATTATATATAACGAGCCACTATCTAATATATCTATTAAACCATCTCCATTTGTATCATGGCGAAAACTTTGGAATATGACCTTTTTACCATCAGGGTAAAAAGACAAGAATTCGTTGTCGAATTTGTTACCTACGATTTGTATTTCTTCCTCAAATCCAGAGATATCTATTAAAAAAATTGCTCTATTATCTAAAGAGTTTATTTGTTTATCTTTATTTGTATCATTTCTATAACTAGAGTAAGCAATTTTTTTATTATCAGGTGAAAATGATAAAAATTCATTATCAAATTCATCACTTACCAATTTTTTTAAATTTGTTCCATCAATAGAGGAAGATAATATTGCTCTATTATCTTTTTTTCTGGAGTTAAATACAATTTTTTTAGTATCTTTTGAAAAAGAGCCAAGCGTGTTGTCATAAACATCACTTATAATTTCTTTTGAAAGTTTTGTTTCTAGATCGTAAATAATTAGCGCTTTGTTGTCATAAAAATTAATCTGGCCATCATGATTAGTATCTTTTTTTACAATATGGAATGCTATTTTTTTACTATCAGGAGAGAATACGGGTTTATATGATTGATATTCCGGAGATATTTTTATCTCTTCTTTTAATTGTAAATATGAGAGATATATTTCTCTGTTATCTGAGTTATCTATTTTGCCATCTCCATTTGTATCATGGCGAAAACTTTGGAATGTTAGATACTTATTATCAGGGGAAAATAAAGGTTCAAAATTTTTGTATTTTGGTGATGCAATTTCTGTTATTTGTTTTGAGTGTATATTGACAATGTAAATTCCCGTATTATCTTTAGAATCTATTTTACCATCACTATTTGTATCTTCTCTCCAACTAAGAAATAGTATAGACTGGCTGTCAGGAGAAAACATTGGAGAGATGTTATTAAATTTTGCATCAATTAGTTCTCTTTGATTTTTACCATCAATATCCATTATATAAATAGCATTATTTTCTTGTGCTTTAAATTTTTGCCAACTCTGGAATAATATTTTTTTCCCATCAAGTGAAAACACAGGATTCCAATCATATGATTTACTGTAGGCTAATGGATATGATTTTTTTAATCCACTTAATTCGGAGATTTTGGCAATTATTTCTTTATTTGGCTGAAGTTTTAGTATTTTTAAAAAGTTTTCAACTGATTGTTTGCTTTTGTTTTTTTCTATACTGTCTGCAAATTCTTTTATGGCTTTATCAAATTTATCAATCCCAGTAATTTCTTTTCCTTTGCTGGTAGTTTCTTTAGCAATTACATGGCCGTTTAGACTAAGTAAAAATATAAATATTATAATAAATCTCATGATAACAATATTATACATATTAATTAACATTTTGTCAAATATGAAAAATTATTTTTCTTGACATATTGTATATTAGTATAGTAAAATTAAGTACCTTCGGGGCAGGGTGAGATTCCCGATCGGTGGTAAAGCCATGTACCATACGATACATGGCACAGCTATGTACCATACGATACATGGCACAGCCATACACCATACGATGCATGGCCTAAGCCCACTAATCCGCGTTAAGCGGATGATTTGGTGAGATTCCAAAGCCGACAGTAAACCCAATTATGGGGTAAAGTCTGGATGGGAGAAGGGGATATCGTTAATTTTTTAATTTTAACCTCGCTCCGTAAGGGCGAGGTTTTTTATTTAAAGGAGAGTAGAAAAATATGGTGTCTGTCCCTATTTTTATGCCTATTTTTATGGATATATCTTTAAAATTAGCGGAAAAAGGTAGAGGTGCAACTTCAACCAATCCTCTTGTTGGTGCTGTTATCGTGAAGAATAATAAAATAATAGGCCAGGGATATCACCGGTTTTTTGGAGGAGCACATGCAGAAGCAAAGGCAATTAATCAAGCAGGAAGACTCGTAAAAGGTTCAACTATGTATGTAACCCTTGAGCCTTGCTGTTATTTTTCTGGTAAAAAGACTCCAGCTTGTGTAGATTTAATTATAAATAGTGGTATAAAAGAAGTAGTAGTAGCCATGAAAGATCCTAATCCAAATGTTTCTGGAAGGAGTATGGCTAAGTTAAAAAGAAATGGTATAAATGTTATAGTAGGAGTATTAGAAGAAAAGGCAAAAAAAATTAATGAAGGTTATGTAAAATATATAAAGACTGGATTGCCTTTTGTTATTTCAAAAATGGCTATTAGTCTTGATGGAAAGATTGCTACAAGTACGAACGATTCAAAGTGGATATCTAATGAGTTAAGCAGAAAATTAGTTCATAAAATGCGGTCTGAAGTTGATGGTGTTTTAGTTGGTGTAAATACTGTGATAAGGGATAATCCAGAACTAAATGTTAGATTAGTGAAAGGGAGAGAACCTTTTAAAATAATAGTTGATGAAAAATGTAAGATTCCATTAAACAGTAAATTGTTAAGATTTGGGTCTTTAACTTTAGTGGCCACAACACAACTGGCCAGTAAGAAGAAAATGAAATTGTTAAAAGAAAAAGGTGTTAAAATTTTGATTACTAAATTAAAAAATGGATTTGTAGATTTAAAAGATTTGTTAAAGAAATTACCCGAATTAGGTATATGTTCTGTTATGATCGAAGGTGGTAGTTCTATTTTAACCTCTGCTATTAAAGATGGTTTAGTTGATAAAATTATGTGGTTTAAAGCACCTAAGATTATAGGGGGAGACGGTTTAGATGTTGTTGGTCAATTAGGGATAAAAAATATACGAGAGACATTAGTTATTAATAACATTGGTATTAAAAAAATAGAAGATGATGTTCTAATTGAAGGATATTTATGTTCACAGGCATAATAGAAGAAATAGGTAGTGTAAAAAAAATTACGAAGAAAAAAGATAGTATTTTATTAGAGATAAATTATAAAGTATTGAAAAATTTAAATATAGGGAGCAGCATTTCTATTAATGGTGTTTGTTTAACTGTGATAGAATTTAATAAAACAAGTTTTATGGTAGAAGGGACAAGAGAAACTTTAAAAATTAGTAATTTAAGTAATTTAAAAATTGGCGATAAGGTTAATTTAGAAGGACCTGTTCTAATAAATGGGAGATTTGATGGACATCTGGTTATGGGACATGTAGACGGTATTGGTGTCATAAGAAAGGTAAAAAAAGTGAAAGAGGGTGGACTTCTTACTATTAAAATAAGCGAGAAACTCAGTAAATATGTAGTGAATAAAGGTTCTATGACAGTTGATGGTGTAAGTTTAACTGTATCTGAAATTAGTGGGGATTCTTTTACGGTTAATATAATTCCTTATACATTCATCCAGACAAATATTCAGGATAGAAGAGCAGGAGACAAGGTAAATATAGAGGTTGATATAATAGGAAAATATATAGAAAAGATTTTAAGTTTGAAAAAAGGGATAACAAAGGAGTTTTTAGATGAAAAAGGATATATTTAGTAATTCAATACCACAAGCCATAAAAGATATAAAAGAAGGCAAGTTCCTTGTTGTTATTGATGATAAAGATAGAGAAAATGAAGGGGATTTAATTATGGCTGCTAGTAAGATTACTTCTGCAAAAATCAATTTTATGGCAAAATATGGTAGGGGTTTAATATGCATGCCTGTTATTGGAAAACGACTTGATGAGTTGAATATTTCAGATATGGTTTATGATAATACTTCAAAATTCACTACAGCCTTTACAGTATCTGTAGATGCAAGGAATGGAATTACAACAGGTATTTCTGCATATGATAGAGCCAGGACAGTTAAAGTAATACTTGATAAAAAAACCAGGGCAGAAGATTTGGTAAGACCGGGTCATATTTTTCCATTAAGGGCAATGGTTGGAGGTGTTTTGAAAAGAGCAGGGCAAACTGAAGCTGCCGTAGATTTGGCAAGATTAGCTGGTCTTTACCCATCTGGTGTTATTTGTGAGATAATGAAGGAGGACGGGAAGATGGCCAGACTTCCTGATTTGATTAAATTTTCCAAGAGATTTAATATAAAAATTATAACCGTAGCAGATTTAATAGAATATAGAAGAAAGACAGAAAGACTTATAGAGAAAGTAGTGACTACATATGTACCTAATAAATATGGCCATTGGAAAGTGATAGTTTATAAAAGTTTAGTCGAAGAAGATTATCCTTTGGCATTTATTCTGGGCGATATACAGGATAAAAAAGAAGTACTTGTTCGTGTTCATTCTGAATGTTTAACCGGAGATGTCATAGGCAGTTTAAGGTGTGATTGTGGTGAGCAACTTCATAAATCCATGGAGATTATTTCAAAAGAAGGAACAGGTGTTTTACTTTATATGAGACAGGAAGGAAGGGGTATTGGTTTAATTAATAAACTCAAAGCATATGCTTTTCAAGATAAAGGATCTGATACTGTTGAGGCCAATGAAAAGTTGGGATTTAAACCCGATTTGAGAGATTACGGTATAGGAGCGCAAATCTTAGTGGATCTGGGAATAAAAAATATTAAACTTCTAACAAATAATCCCCGTAAGATTATTGGTTTAGAAGGATATGGTTTAAAAATTGTTAAAAGAGTGTCAATAGCAGTAAAACCAAATAAGTTCAATATAAAATATTTAAAAACCAAGAAATTAAAATTAGGACATATAATGGGGTCAGCTCTTGACTTTCCTTAAAGTAGAATATGACTTTCCATAATGTAAATAAATAATATTAGGAATAGTTGTTCGCCAAAGCGAACAGACTATAATATTGGTCATACTTGATTGCGAAGCAATCAGAGTTGACATTTGACAGAAATTTGTTATATAATTTTATCTGAACAAAATAGCTAGGTTAAAAACAACCACTTAACCTAACAACCCCCTAACCCCCTTTATTAAGGGGGAATTGAGGGAATTAAGAGGGATAAAGAAGGAGGTGTTTTATGGGAAAGATTTATGAAGGAAATTTTATAGCAAAAGGTAAAAAATTTGCTATAATATTAAGCAGGTTTAATGAGTTTATAACCAAAAAACTCTTAGAGGGTGCAATGGATACCTTAAAGAGGCATGAAGCAGATGAGAAAGATATAGATGTGTACTATGTTCCTGGTTCTTTTGAAATTCCATATGTAGCCAATAAGATTGCAAAGAGTAAAAAGTATAATGCGATTGTTTGCTTGGGTGCTATCATAAGAGGTGATACACCTCATTTTGATTACATAGCCTCAGAGGTGTCCAAGGGGATTGCTTCTACTTCATTAGAAACAGGTCTTCCGGTTATATTTGGAGTTTTAACAACAGATAATATTGAACAAGCAATAGAAAGAGCAGGTACAAAAGCAGGTAATAAAGGTTCTGAAGCAGCTTTGTCGGCTATTGAAATGGCTAATTTGTATAGTAAAATATAAATTAAAATATATGGGAGAAAGAAGAAAAGCAAGAGAGTTAGCATTGCAGATGCTATTTCAAATTGATTTCGGTGGAATTTTACTTGACGATGTGGTAAAGTCTTTTCTTGAAGAGTTAAACGAAAATGAAAGCGTAAAAGATTTTGCTTTAAGTCTTGTGAGAGGAGCCTTAGAAAATTTAGATAGTATTGATGATTTAATAAAAGAAAGATTGCAAAATTGGGAGTTTAATAGAATTGCAAATGTTGATAAAAATATTTTAAGACTTGCTGTTTATGAATTACTTTATAGAGAAGATATTCCTGTTGCTGTTACCATAAACGAAGCGATAGAGATTGCTAAAGAGTATAGTAGTCATGAGTCCGGAAAGTTTATAAACGGAATTTTAGACAAAATAAGAAAAGATAAAGGTAAATAGTCAACAACCCCCTAACCCCCTTTATTAAGGGGGAATTGGGGGAATTGGGGGAATTAACTAAAGTAGAGGTGTTAAATGTCAAGAGCTGACCCCAGTATTAAAAAGGCAGTAATTCCTTGTGCGGGTTTAGGTACAAGATTTTTACCTGCAACAAAAGCTCAACCTAAAGAGATGCTTCCTATATTTGATAAACCAGCAATTCAGTATATTGTGGAAGAATCTCTAAGTTCGGGTATTGAAGATATAGTCTTGGTTACAGGTAGGGGGAAACAATCAATAGAAAACCATTTTGATAAATCATATGAGTTAGAGCATTATTTAAGGGAGAGAAAACAATACTACTTATTAAATAAGGTTGAAAGGATTTCTAATTTAGCTCATATATATTATGTTAGGCAGAAAGAACCGTTAGGGCTGGGTGATGCTATTTATTGTGCTAAATCGTATCTTTGTTATGAACCTTTTGCTGTATTTCTGGCTGATGATTTAATTTATTCTGAAAAGCCCGCCATAAGTCAGTTGATCGAAGCATATAATAAGTATAAATCTCCTATATTGCTGGTAGAAGAAGTTCCTAATGATAAAGTTTCAAATTATGGAATAATTAAACCTAAAGAAGTTGAAAAAGGTATTTATAAAGTTGAGGATTTGGTAGAAAAACCATCTCTTGAAGATGCTCCTTCTAATCTGGCTGTGATTGGCCGGTATATATTATTGCCAGAGATATTTAATATTATTTCTAAGTTACCCAAAGGAAAAGGAGGAGAGATTCAATTAACTGATGCACTCAGAATTTTAAATAAGAAATATCCCATATATGCTGTTAAGTTACAAGGAATTAGATATGATACAGGAGATAAATTAGGATATATTGAAGCATCTGTTGAATATGCTTTGCGGGATAAAGAAATAAGGGATAAATTTAAAAGTTATCTCAAAAAATTATGAGAAAAATAAACATATTATTAGCCGTAATAATAAGCATAGCTTCATTATTTTTTGCCTTTTATAAGGTTAATTTTAATGATGTTCTTTTAGGTTTTAAAAAAATAAGATTTATTTTTGTATTACTAATGATTTTTATTTTTATTGTATATTTTATTATCAGGGCATATAGATGGGGACTTATTTTTAAACCAAATCCCATACCAGGATTTAAAAGTCTTTTTTCTTCAATAATGATAGGCGCCATGGTTAATAATGTATTCCCGGCTAAGATTGGAGAGATAGCCCGTGCTTTTGTAATTGGCCAAAGAGAAAAAATTAGCGTAAGTTTATCTTTTGGAACTATTATAGTTGAAAGAATATTTGACTTTCTTGCTTTGTTTTTTTCTTTAATTATTTTATTTCTTGTTTCTGAGACGGAAAGAAGTTTTTTACTTAAACCAGACATTAAAGCCTTTCGAGTTTTTTTTTATATGACGGTATTAGGTTTTGTTTTTCTTCTTGTATTTTTAATTTTTTTTAAGATTAAAACAGCATTTTCCATTAACATTATCAAAAAGATTATGGGTTTTTTCTCAAAAAAGTTTACAGAAAAGGGTAAAATAGATAGTTGGGTTAATTTATTCGTACAAGGGTTAAGATCTCTTGATGATTTTAGAAATGCTATTTATATTTTTGTAGTATCTATGATACAATGGCTTATTATAGCCCTGATAACATATATTGGATTACATTCTTTTAATTTAAATTTATCGTTTACTTCTGCTTATCTTGTAACAATTTTAGTTGTATTAGGAACTGTGATTCCACCATCTCCTGGTGGCATAGGGACAACTCAACTTTTTTCTGTGATTGCCTTGTCGTTTTACGGTGTAAGTCAAGCAGATGCGTTAAGTTTTTCAATAGTTTATAATTTTATAGGATATTTTATGGCAACTTTAATCGGCTGGTATTTTTTTATAAGAGAAGGTTTAAGATTTAAAGAATTAATTCAAGGTAGTGGGAGTTTGAAATGAAGTGTCTGGTTACCGGTGTTGCCGGATTTATTGGTTCGCATTTAACAGAAAGATTAATAAAAGATGGATATAAAGTAACAGGAATAGATAAATTTACAAATTATTATTCAAGGAAGTTAAAAGAGAATAATTTAAAAAATTTAACAGCGAGTAAAAAGTTCGTTTTTATAGAAGGCGATATTTTAAAATTAAATTTAAAGAAGATAGTTAATGATGTGGATTACATATATCATTTAGCCGCTCAACCAGGTGTCAGGGCAAGTTGGGGAGATAAATTTAAGATTTATATAAATGATAATATTTTAGCCACTCAGGTATTATTAGAAGAGATAAAGAACAATAAGAAGTTAAAGAAGATAGTGTTTGCTTCGTCATCTTCAATCTATGGCGATACTAAAATTTTACCAATAAATGAAGAAGTTCTACCAAAGCCAATTTCTCCATATGGTGTGACTAAATTAGCTGCAGAGAGATTATGTTATTTATACTGGAAGAGTCATCGGGTTCCGGTTGTTAGTTTGCGTTACTTTTCTGTTTATGGACCATGGCAGCGGCCTGATATGGCCTTTAATATTTTTATAAATAATATCCTGTCAGGTAAATCACTTCCGATTTTCGATGCATTATCAACAAGAGATTTTACATATATTTCAGATATAGTCAAAGGAACAATACTTGCAGCCAAAAGCGATTTTACGGGTGAGGTTTTTAATCTGGGTGGTGGAAACAGAATATCGTTAGGAGAAGTTATAAAAAAAATTAGCAGTATTATGAATATTACACCAAAATTAGATATAAAAGGTTCCCAAAAAGGAGATGTTAAGCATACCTGGGCAAATATATCAAAAGCAAAGAGATTATTAGGTTATAAACCTTCAGTTGATATTGATGAAGGATTAGTTGAAGAGGTTAAATGGCTTACAAAAATCAGGAACGATGTATTGTAATAAATGTAAAAATGAAATAGATAATAATAGTACAATATGTGTATTTTGCGGAGCAGAAATAATAAAAGAGTCCAAGATTGATGATACCCCAATTATTATTTCTTCTTTAACTAAAAAACAGCTTTTTCTCGGATTGCTTCGAGCAAAAGGGCGTAATTCTAGGGGTTTACATTTAATAATATTTTTAATTAATTCTATATTTTTACTTTTACCTAAGGTGGTCGGGTTTGTCAAGACCAATTTATAGACATTCTTAAGGATAAATTTTTCAATGAGCAAACAACCATTTTTTTGAAATTTTATAATATTTTCAGTTTCCGACTATCAATGGCTTTTGAAAACCGCTCACATTT
>JBDRBU010000109.1:0-8427 GCA_043822305.1 Candidatus Firestoneibacteriota bacterium | reverse complement strand
GATAAGTTCAATAGAGGATAAGAGTTTCACGGCAGGTGTGGGTGCAAGGATAGATGGAATTTTAATTGGCTACGGGATGGTATTTGGAAAATCATTAGGATTATCTCACAGAATAAGTATAGGCATTGGATTTGGAGAAGTGATAAAATAGTAAAATAGGGACAGATACCTATTTTTTTAAGGAGGATGTATGTTAAAAGCATTAATAGTATTAATTTTAATTGTTAAAGCAGGAATTTCTGTAGATAAGCCAATTTTAAAAGTTTCTGCTGGTGAGATAGGGGTAGTTGATGAGTCACAATGGTCAAAAGTAGAAGAATCTGATAGTAAAAAAGTTAGGAAAGTTTTTAAAGGAAAGACTGCATTTTTTAATTTACCTGTTTGGTGGGGTAACTCTACTCGGCCAAAAGAAGGTGAAATTTTTGTTTTGGAGATAGATTTCTTGGATACAATATCTAATCCTGTGATTATTACATCTTTTGGGAACTGTGAGAATCGTTCCAAGGGTTTAAGTGAATTACATCGTCTTGGTGGCGAAAATGATAAAAAATGGAAGATTGGACTTGTTCCCGTTTCATGGGATTATCTTTACAATGGAGAAGGAAATCCAGCAGGTAAAGGTAAACAGCAATTTGGTATTATAATAAATAAAAATGATGAAAGTTTATCAATAGGAGAGATTAGAGTAAGGAAAGCAGTCTTACCGGATGACGAGATTAGATACAATATAGAGACTCGTGCCTGGATTAAGAAAGTTCAAAAAAGACATTCTTTTGTTGATGAACATGAGATTAAAACACCCGATTTATCAGGTAATTGGAAGAATAAAGAATGTATCCCGTATGTTAGGAGTTATTTATATCCGATATTGCCGTATGATGCTCCAGAAAAAGGTGAGGCAGGAACACCAGTTAAGATTCGTATGGCTTTAAACGAAATAGAATGTGCTCAATTAGGTGTTTATGCAAATAAAGATTTAGAAGGTGTTTCTATTGATATTGGTTTGATGAAGGATAGTTCTGGAAATGTTTTAGAATCTAAGTGTGAGATTTTTACAATAGAATATTCTTTAGTCCAAGCATCTGGTGGATTTGATATAGATGCTCAAAGAATATGGCCATTTTTTGAAGTAAATATAGGAAAAGGGAGATCACATGGATTTTGGATTAAATGCGAAACAGGTGAGAAATCAGCAAAGCCGGGTAAATATAATGGTGAAATTAATGTTAAGGCAAAAAACTTAAAAGAGGTTGTAAAACTTCCAATAGAAATTGAAGTTATGCCTATAAAATTGCTTTCTATGGATGAAGCAAAATTGTTTGTGGGAGGGTGTGTTACTGGATTAGTTCCTTTTCATAATATATCATATGCAGTTAAAAATAACATTAATGGTGTAAATCTATGGGTTGCAAATGTTAGACCCGAGATGAAAAAAGTTGATGAAAAATTAAAATTAGATTTTACTTTATTAGATGAATGGATGAAAGAAGCAAAGTTGCATGGTTGGAAATCAAATGTTTATTTTCTGGGTGGAGATCCATATGGTTTTCCATATACTATGACATTAGAAAGAGCGCTTTTTGTAGCGATGCAAGGTACCGTGTCGGATGAAAAAGAAGCTACAATAAAGTTTACTAAATTAGCCGCAGCAGAAAAAAATAAAGTATTAAAAGAGATAAAAAAGATTTATGGAGATTGGATAAAAGAGGTTTCAGAATATGCAAAGGCTAATAATTGGCCAGAGATTATTTTTACTCCTTTTGATGAGCCAGCTAAGTATACACAGCAACCAGGTAGAAAAGAAAACTATGCAAGTTACGAGAAAGATGGTAGAGTAATAGCCGGAACAGGACCCTGGATTAAGCCTCATTTTGAAGATGCATGTGATTTAATAAGACAGAATGCAGTTAAAGGAACGCGTATTTATGGTTCTATACACAGTTCTAAAGGAATAGTGTTTTTACCAGTGATAGATGTGTTTTGTACCGGTGAGGAGTCCATGCGTCAAGATCCTTTGTTAGGTAAAAAAGTTAAATCTGCTGGGAAAGATTTTTGGCAATATTCAGGAGGGGGAGCAGAAAGTGAACCACAGAAAATAAGATATACTTTTGGATTTTTATTTGGTTCTTTTGATTCTCGTGGTTCATTATATTGGGCTTATAACTGGGGATCTCGTTTTGATACAACAGAAGATTACAACTGGATGATATGCTGGGATACACCATTTTCTACTATACCCACACTTTCTTATGAAGGTGTTCGTGAGGCTTTTGATGATAGAAGATATATAGAAACCTTAAAGAAATTAGGGAAAGAGAAAAAGTTAGAATGGAAAATTGAATCGCTTCTTAAAAAGATTTTTGACGAGGTTCCTAAAACTCAAACTAAATTAGACGAATGGAGATTTTTAATAGCAGATGAAATTATTAAATTAAAATAGTAAAATAGGGACAGATACCTATTATATTGAAGCCTGATGAATCACGCAGGTTAAACCTTGCGACTAGGTTTTGTCAAAAGTAATATGAAAGAATTTTTCATAAATGTATATAAATAAAGGCAAAATCTCTTTCATAAGGGGGGATGGAGAATAGAAAGAGTAAATCTGGAAATAATTTAAGTAAAAAAAGAGGTCAATGGTAGTCGCAGGCTTTAGCCTGCGTTAGTTTGTTGTAAGTATTGAAATATAAGGGCATGAAATCAAAGAGAAAAAGCATTGATTATCATTAGACAATTACAGATGAAGATTTAACAAAGCATATATCCTGTATTTTGGAGAACCCGGTAAGAAAAGAATTGGTAGTAAATACCGCAGGCTAAAGCCTGCGACTAGGAAAGGAGATGAATATGAATTCTATTTATAAAAAAAATATAGATTTTCCTTCACATCTTATTGGAGCACATAATCACGAACCTATGGAGTTTAGAATAAGATATGGGAATAATACTGTCATAGAAGAAAAACTTTATTCTTTAGAACATTCTGAATCTGCTTTGGAAAAACTAAAAAAAACAGGAGTTAATCTTATCTGGGTTCATGGATATAAAGGGTTTGGTTTAAAATATGAAAAAGCAGCTCTTCAAGATGTTAGTAAGTTTGCCAAATTATGTCATAAACATGGATTCTTAATGTGTGTTTATATCCAGACCTTACCTGTTTTTTACGAGACGATTTTAGATGAATATCCAAAGGCTAAAGATTGGTTTCAGATAAATGCACTTGGTGAACCAAACAGGTATACCTGGCAATATTTTAGATATAAAGCATGTATAAATAATGAAGATTTTATTAAATACATTGAAAAAGTAATAAGTTATGTGCTAAAGAATATTCAATTAGATATGGTATTTTTTGACAATTTAGGTTGGAGTGAAGAACCTTATAGCTGTCATTGTGATTCTTGTCAAACAAAGTTTAAAAATTATTTAATGGAAAAGTATAACTCCGAGGATCTAATTTATAAACGTTTTGGTCTAAAGAGTTTCAAATATGTTAAATTACCACAATATTCTACTTATTTTCCTGCTCAATCTCTTAAGGTTATTAAAGACCCTTTAATTCAAGATTGGATAGATTTTCGGGTTTTAAGTTTTAATAATTTTCTTAAAAGGATATGTGGGAAGGTAAATCTTATTCGTAAAGAAGTGAAAATTTATTGTAATATAGCCTCCTCGCCTTTTATTAATACTTCTTTTATTGCTGGATATGATGTTTCTTTATTACCAAAAGAGATAGATTATTACAGAACTGAAGATGCTCTTACAAGACCAACATTGCTTAAAAATAATGCGTTAATTTGCAATGTAAGAGAATATAAAATAGCACACACTCTTGAAAGAAAAATGATCGGGACAATTGAAGGAGAGCCACCAACTACCGAAGAACTTGAACTGTATCTTTCAAACATATTAGCTTTTAACAAAGGAAACTTAGGATTCTTGTTTCCTGTATTAATAGAAAAAGACAGGAAAACAAAGCTTGAAACAGTTAAAAAATACATAGATTTCCTTTCTAAATTTAAGGTTTACTATGAAGATATTACCCCGGTAAGTGATGTTGCCTGTCTTCGTTCTTCTGCTTCTTTATCGTACAGTGTTATAGAAACAGTACGAAGTGTGGTTTTATTTGAACAAACTTTACTTCAAAATCAAATTCTTTTTAGTATCATTTTTGATAAAAATTTAGAAGAATTAGAAAAATACAAGGTTTTAATTTTAGCCAATCAGGAGTGTTTAAGTGATTATCAGATTGAAAAAATAAAAAATTTCGTAAAGAATGGTGGTGGATTAGTTATTACAGAAAACACTGCTTGTTACAATGAGAAAAGAAGATTAAGAGAAAAAATGGGATTGTATCAACTTTTTAAGAATGAAGGATTAGAGAATATATTTTATATTTCTTCGCCGCATACAGTTCCAAAGATAAATAAGGAAATTTTTTCTCAAAGTATAAAATCAAATTTTAAAGCAGGAAAAGTAATATATATTCCTCATATTACTCCAGAACCTGATGAAAGGGCTTACGACCCATTTAGTCCTTTTAAGCAAATTCATCCTGATATGTTAAAGTTACCTTTAAATTGGGAAGAATTAAAAAGTGCTGTTAAATGGGCAAGTAATGAAAAACTTTCCATTGAAGTAGTAAATGCTCCGAATACGGTTTTAATAGAATTATACAAAAAAGATATTTCAAAAGAGATTATTATTCACTTGGTAAATTTTGATTTAAAAAATTCAGTTAAAAATATAAATGTTAAATTAAAATTAAAGGAAAAAGTAAAAGAAGTGATTAGTTTTTCCCCAGACAGAGATAAGATTGAAAAAATAAAATTTGTTCAAACAGAAGAAGGCGTGAAATTTGTTTTGCCTTTATTAAAGATATATGAGATAATAGGGGTTAGAGTCAAAGAGTCAATTTAAGCAAAAAATATATGTGGTTATTAGGAGGAGATGTGACACAAAAAGTAAAAGAGATGGTTTTAATACACCCTAGTGAATCTCTTAATTTGATTACAGAAAGTCATATACTAATTTCTTTTTTCGTCAGCAACGATTTAGTTCAGGTAGGAACTATAACTATTCCACAAGTTCGGAATTCTTCCTTTGAAAAACATAATGGTGATGAAGTAATTTATGTTTTAAAAGGCAAGATTTCAATCTTAATTGAAGAAGGAGACCAATCTGTCAGTAAAGTAGCTTATGAAGTTAAAGCAGGAGAACGGTTTTTTGTGCCAACAGGCATAAGACATCGTTACCAAAATTTTCAAAAAGAGACAGCAAAATTTCTTTTTTCAATAGCGCCAGGAGATAGACTATAGACTGTTAGGCGCAGGATAGGAAAACTAATTAGATGGGAGGTGATGAAAATAGAGGACAGAGTAGGTGCAACATTGTAAAGGATACAAAGACGAAGGTATTGTCAAAAGTAGTATGAAAAAAGAGGGTGAATATATGAAAAGAACAACCCCCTGACCCCCTTTAATAAGGGGGAATAAAATTAAAAGGAGAAGAAAATGAGAAAATTTTTTGTATGTGTAGTAATTTTGGGATTTGTTTTTTCGTTTAATTTTACATCTAAAGTGTATGGAGAAAAAGAGGTTTTATGGGGAGAGAATTATGATAAATTTGAAGAAGGCGAGGACACTGGGTTGATCCAAATGAGTGGTGGAGCGAATGTAGAAATTCAGGGTAAAATAGCAAATGGAGGAAAAGGGAAAGCATTAAAACTTTCACCAATAGAAGATGTAGATTATTCTGCTAAATATGATATATTTGGAGTTACTAAAGATATGACATTTTTAAATGAGAGTGCAACTTTATCATTTTATTATTATGCAAAAGGGGCAAGTGGTTTAGGTGTAATGTGTTTGAATAGAACTGTAAAGGAAAATTGTGAGTTGTGGCTTTCTAAATTAGTACAGGAAAAGTGGACTAAAGCTGTAATAAGAATTAGTAATTTAAAAGTAAAAGGTGGTGCAGGGAAGATAAAAGAAGGAGACGAGTTCAGATATCTCCATCTTATGCCTACAGTAGGAAGTGGACCCTTAAAAGACCAATTTATTGTTTTAGACGATATAAGTTTCACAATAGGAAGTGGTGATAGTGATGAGAAGAAAGAAGAAAAGAAAAAATAGTTAGTAGTTGTATCTGCAGGTTTTAGTTAGAATTAGTCGGGCTCAGAGACGAGCCCGACTACCCTAAAGGAGATAAAATGAAAAAAATTTTTTTAATTTTTAGTGTAGTTTTTTTGTTAATTGGTGTTTCTTTTGCTTCTGATATAGGGGTTGACGGAACCTTTTGGGTAATTTCTTATTATGGTAAGGATTTTAACTTATGGAAGGGATTAGGAATAAATGCAGGTATGATAAATCGTAGAGAGGATAGTTCATCAATTTTTAAAGCAGGTTTTCCATTTTATAATGAGTGGACAATTGGTACGGTAGGATATAGTTCTACATCTGTAGAGACTTTTGAGTATATTAGACGAAAGTATCTTACTAAGGGAGAAGAAAAAAGACTGATTAGGAATCCTTGTTTAAATGATCCAGAATATTTAAATGATTCAAAAAAGTTACTTGAAAGAGAAACTAAAAGCAAAAAAGGACACAATCCATTAGCGTATAGTTTGGCTGATGAACCATCTGTTACATGTTATGTAAAACCGTTTGATTTTTGTTTTTCTAATCATTGTTTATCCGGAATGAGAGAATGGTTAAAAAAAGAATATGGAAGTTTGGAAAGTTTGAATAAAGAATGGGAGACACATTTTAAGGCTTGGGAAGATGTCCGACCATTTACAACGAATGAAGCAAAGGATAGACAGATAAAAGGACATGAGAATTTTTCACCCTGGGCAGACCACAGGACATGGATGGAAATTACCTTTGCTAATTTTTCAGATAAATGTAGAAGATATGCCGAAGAAATAGATCCAAAAACACCAGTAGGATATACAGGTCCACAGATGCCAAGTTGTTTTGGTGGATTTGATTGGTGGAGATTATGTAAGGTTTTAACATTTATAGAAGCATATGATATAGGAAACAGTGTTGAGATAATAAGGTCATTTATAGACAGTAAGAAAATTTTTACATCTTTTACAATTTTTGGAGGAGATGAAAAATACAGAAGAAATCTTTGGAGCAGGTTTTTGCATGGAAGTAGAAGCGCTATTATATACGATGAAGATACTTGTAAAGGTAAATATACTGTTGCAGAGAAATTAAAAGATGTGTTTTTGGAATTAAATTCCGGAATAGGAAAAAAAATATTATCTGCTGAGATGGAGAATGATCCAATAGCCATTCATTATTCACATCCGAGTATTCATGGTCAATGGATGTTGGAAACAGGTGCTGATAAAAAAGGTTGGGTTCAGTGGAGTGAAAGAGTATCATCAAGGTTAGTAAAAAATAGAAACGGATGGTGTAAGGTTATAGAAGATTTAGGATTGCAATATAAATTTGTATCGTATGAACAGGTAGAAAATGGAGAGTTAATAAAAAGCGGATATAAAGTATTTGTTATGCCGGAGTCAATTGCAATTTCATCTAAGGAAGCAAAAGCCATAGAAGAATTTGTTAAATCAGGGGGTATTTTAATAGGAGATTGTCAGACGGGGACAATGGATGAGCATTGTAAAAGACTAAAAGAAGGTAGTTTAGATAAATTATTTGGGATAAAAAGGAGAGATTTTAATGCAGAAGGTAGTAGTGAAATAGTCTACAAAGGGAATAAATTATCTTTTAAAGCAGCTGAATCTGGTATTTATATTTCTGATGCATCTGCAAAAGCTAAAGGGTCTGCCGGGAATGTTCCAGCCGTTATAATGAAAGAAACAGAAAAAGGAAAATCAATTTATTTGAATTTTTATTTATCAAATTATCCTAAAAGTAGAATACAGCCACCAAAAGAGAAGCCAATGAGAGATATTATAAAAGAGATATTTGATGATGTTGGTATAAAGAGTAGAGTTTCATTAGTTGCTTTAAATGGTTTGGAGATCTCTGGATATGAGATGATTTGGTATAAGGTGTCTGATAAAGAGAAATATTTGGCTATACTCAAGAATGTAGAATTAGCCCAAACAGAATTAGGGGAGTCAAAAGAAGTTGGACAAACTATTGGTGGAAAAATTTCCGCTAGAGTAAAATTACTTTCAAAAGATAAAGTAACTGATTTAAGAGAGAATAAAGAGATAGGTGTTACGGATAATTTCCCAGTACTTTTAGATCCGTATGAGCCAAGCATATATAGTATAAGGACCGAGGAGGGAAAATGAAAAAAATTTTATTTTTAATTCTTTTTGTTTTAGGAAGTCAATTGAGTATATCTGAAGGGAAGGAGATTGAGGTAAAGAAATGTTCTAAGCCACCGAGCATAGATGGGAAGATGGAAGGTTTGTGGAACAAACAAGCAAAATTAGAA
>JBDRBU010000108.1:0-5623 GCA_043822305.1 Candidatus Firestoneibacteriota bacterium | reverse complement strand
TTTACAGCAAGGTTTTCTGACTCACAGGTTTTATCCTACTCTCTTACCTTCCCCTCCATAATGAAGAGTGGTTTGCTAAGATTTCGTCCCTGCTTACAGCACCGGGAGTGTGTCCGATTCTCACGAACTTCCCTACATCTGCAAAATTTATAATTTACTATAACATAAAAATAATCTTATTGTCAATAATTAAATTTTTTCTTGACTTAAGTATCTTTTAGGATATAATATAGAATATAAGGAACGAACCTGACTACATAAAAAAACAACATAAAAAACAACCCCCTAACCCCCTTTATTAAGGGGGAATTATATCAATTTGTTTGACAAATTCGTTTTTTAGTTATATAATTTTAATATGGAAAATTTAGAAAAATTAATTTTCTTTAATATCGCTGGTTTAACACCTTTAAACTATAAAGAACTTTTATTAAAATATAAAAGTTTAAAGGAAATAAAAGAAAATGCTGTCGAGATTAAAAATACCTCCAGGAAAGATTTGTTTAAGTTATTAGATAAAGAATTAACATTAATTAAAAAATATAAAATTAAAGTATTAACCACAGCTGATCTGGAATATCCTTCTTCTTTAAAATACATTGATGACCCTCCTTATATTATTTATCTTAAGGGTAATATTAAAAGAGAGGATTCATTATCAATGGCTGTTGTTGGTTGCAGAAAACCCACTATATATGGTCAGATGGTTACTGAAAAAATAACCTCTGAGTTAGTCAGAATAGGATTTACAGTAGTAAGTGGCTTAGCCAGAGGAATTGACACCATAACGCACAAGGTAACAGTTGAACAGGGAGGAAGAACTATAGCCGTTCTGGGTAGCGGACTTTTAAACATATACCCAGCCGAGAATAGAAAACTTTCTTCTGAGATAGAAAAAAATGGTGCTGTGATTTCTGAGTTTTCACTTCTGACTAAACCAGAGAAGTTTAATTTTCCAAGAAGAAACAGAATAATAAGCGGACTAGCGCTTGGAACATTAGTTATTGAGGCTGGAGAACTAAGCGGGGCATTAATTACAGCCAGATTCTCTTTAGAACAAGGAAGAGAAGTCTTTGCTATCCCGGGGAATATAAACTCTTTATATAGTCAGGGAACTAATACTCTTATTAAATCTGGAGCGAAATTAGTACAAGATGTAACAGATATAATCGAAGAATTAAAAAATGTTCTGCCCGAAGAATTTCTGAATAAAAGGGGTCAGAGTGAATTAAGTACTGTTAAATTAACAGATATAGAAAACAAAATCTTTAGTTTGCTTTCAAATGAGCCAGAACATATTGACGATTTAGCCAGAAAAAGTAATGTGGCTATTAATTTGCTGTCTTCAGTTCTTATTAATTTAGAAATAAAAGGATTTATAAAACAATATCCTGGAAAACTATTTATAAAAACATGAAAAAATTAATAATAGTAGAATCTCCCACAAAAGTTCACACCATATCTAAGTTTTTGGGCAAAGGTTTTATTGTCCGAGCATCAATGGGACATATAATTGACCTGCCAAAAAGTAAATTAGGAATTGATGTCGAAAACGGCTTTGCCCCTAAGTATATAGTTATGAGGAATAAATTTAAAACCTTAAACCAGATAAAAGAAACTGTTAAAGAAGTAGATGTAATTTATTTTGCAACTGACCCGGATAGGGAAGGCGAAGCAATTAGCTGGCATATAAAAAACCATTTAAATGATAGTGGCAAAAAAACTTATAGAGTAACATTTAACGAAATCACTAAAAAGGCAGTTTTAGCGGCCATAGAAGAACCTAAAGATATTGATCTAAAATTAGTTTACGCCCAACAAGCCAGACGAATCTTAGATAGATTAGTAGGTTATTTAATAAGTCCCTTGCTCTGGAAAAATGTTCAAGGAGGACTTTCTGCGGGTAGAGTTCAATCTGTTGCTTTAAGAATGATATGTGAAAGGGAAGTAGAAATTTCTAACTTCAAACCAGAAGAATATTGGAGCCTAGAAGCATATTTAAAAGGAGAAAGTAATTCAGAGTTTATAGCAAAACTTACCAAGATAAAAGATGAGAAGATTAAAATAAAGACAGGAGAAGAAGCAGAAAATATTGTAAAAATTATCCAGGATAAAAGTTTTATTGTTAAAAATATTGAAAGTAAAGAAAAATTAAGACATCCTTCCCCTCCGTTTATTACTTCTACCTTACAACAAGAAGCATCAAGAAAATTAGGTTTTACGGCTAAAAAGACAATGTTTGTAGCTCAACAACTTTACGAGGGCTTAAAAGTAGGAGAAGAAGGGGATACCGGTTTAATAACTTATATGAGAACAGATTCTGTCCGAATTGCCGAAGAAGCCATAAAAGAGGTAAGAGAATTAATAAAAGTAAAATATGGCGATGAGTATTTACCAGAAAATCCAAATTATTTTAAGAATAAAAAAGGTTCTCAGGATGCTCATGAATCAATTAGACCAACATCGGCCTTAAGAGAACCTGATAAGATTAAAGATTACTTATCAAAAGACCAGTTTAGACTGTATGATTTAATCTGGAAGAGATTTATTGCTTCTCAGATGAAACCAGCCATATCGGAAATTACCAGCATAGATATAGTTGCGGATGAATATTTATTTAAAGCAAGTGGAACAATTATTAAGTTTAATGGATTTCTGTCTGTCTATCAAATCAGTGAAGAAGAGGCGAAGGTAGACAAAGAAGGAATTTTGCCCATATTAAAATTAGGAGAAAAGTTGATTTTGTTGAAACTTGTACCAGAACAGCATTTTACTTTGCCACCACCTCGTTATAATGACGCGACATTAGTTAAAGCCTTAGAGGAAAATAATATAGGCCGGCCAAGTACATATTCGCCAATTATAAGCACAATCCTAGAAAGAAATTATGTTGAAAGAATTGAAAAAAAGTTCCAGCCAACCGAATTGGGAGTTTTAGTCAATAGTATTCTAGTAAAAACTTTCCCGGATATATTTAGTATTAAATTTACCGCAGAGATGGAAGAAGAATTAGATAAGGTCGAAGAAGGAAATATGACCTGGCAGAAAGTAATAGAGGATTTTTATAAGCCATTTAATGAGGATTTAAAAAAAGCCCCGGATATAATGATTGACATGAAAAAGACTATTGACGAAGCAAGCGTTGTGCAAGTTTGTGAAAAATGTGGAAAAAAAATGGCAATAAAATGGAGCCGTGCTGGTAAATTTTTAGCCTGCTCCGGATTTCCTGAATGCAAAAATACTAAATCATTGGGTGGAGATACTGCGGTCAAAGAGGAGACAAATGAAATCTGTGAAAAATGTGGAAGTAAGATGATAATTAAGTTCGGCCGGTTCGGAAAATTCATAGCCTGTGAAAAATATCCAGAATGTAAAACTACAAAGAGCATCGGCATAGGCATAAAATGTCCTAAAGAAGGTTGTAATGGTGATATAGTCTTTAGGAAAGGAAAACGAGGTGCTTTTTATGGATGCGGTAATTATCCAAAATGTGCTTTTATAACAAGATATAAACCATCGGCTAAGGTATGCCCGAAATGTAAATACCCTGTCATGGTTTTTGCTAAAGACAAATTTGTTTGTATAAATCCAGAATGTAAATATGAAGAGACAGGAAGCGATATCTGATTTTTTTAAATATATAAAAATAGAAAAAAATTTCTCAGAAAATACTATTATCAGTTATGAAAACGACCTTAAACAATTTTTTAACTTTGTTTTAAAAAAAGAAATAAACGAAATTCAAAATGTAGATATAAGAGAATTTATTGTCCATTTAAACAGCAAAAAATACAGTAAAGCCAGTGTTGAAAGAAAGATAGCCACCTTGAAAAGTTTTTTTAATTATTTAAAAAAAGAAGGAATTTTAAAAATTAATCCAGCAGAAAATATCTCTTTTCCAAAAAAAGACAAGAAATTACCAAGGTACCTTGAAATAGATGAAATTAACTATCTTTTAGATAACATAGAAGATATTAAAGATAAGGCAATTTTAGAAACACTATATTCAACAGGTATAAGGGTTAGCGAACTTGTTAATCTTGATGTGAAAGATATTGATTTTGATAATAACTTAATTAAGGTTCTGGGTAAAGGTAAAAAAGAAAGAATAGTACCCATTGGTTTAAAAGCATTGGACAGTATTGGAAATTATTTAAAATTTAAAAATAATAATAACGAAATTTTATTTGTTAATAAAAAAGGGGAAAGAATTAATGTTAGAACTATAAGGCATATACTAAATAAGTGTGTGGTTAAGTGTAGTTTATCCAAACATATAAGTCCACATTCTATAAGACATAGTTTTGCCACACATCTGCTTAATAAGGGCGCAGATTTAAGAAGCGTGCAGGAGTTACTCGGTCACTCAGATTTAGTTACAACACAAATATACACTCATATTACTACTGAAAGATTAAAAGAGGTTTATTCAAAATCGCATCCACGGGCTTAAAAAAATGTATTCCCCATGGAAATCAAGGGGTTGTATTCCCCCTTAACAAAGGGGGATCAAGGGGGTTGTTTCTAAGTGAAAAATTTAATTAAAAAAGTAGATATTTTAATAGAAGCCCTGCCATATATAAGACAGTTTAAAGATAAAATATTCGTTATAAAATATGGTGGTAAGGCCATGGTAAATGAAAGTTTAAAAAACTCTATCATCCAGGATATAATTTTAATGAAATTAGTTGGGATTTCTCCAATTGTAGTTCATGGTGGTGGCCCTGAGATTACAAGAGCCATGGAAAAATGCGGCAAAAAACCAAAATTTGTAAATGGGTTAAGAGTAACCGATAAAGAAACAATGAAAATAGTTGAAACGGCCATGAAAAAGATTAATAAAGAAATAGTTTCTTTATTTAATGAACACGGAGTGAAGGCCATAGGTCTAAGTCCCGCCTTAGAAAGGCGGGGAAATTTAATAGTGGCTAAAAAATATTTTGCAAAAGATATATTAAATAAAAAATTAGATATAGGATTTGTTGGAGAAGTAAAAAAAATAAATATTGCTATTTTAAAAAAATTCAAAGAATACATCGCGGTTATTACTCCTCTGGGAACAGGAATTGATAAAAATACATACAATATCAATGCTGATGATGTTGCCAGTGGCCTAGCCATTAAACTTAAAGCAGAAAAATTAATTTTACTTACTGATGTGGATGGTGTTTATGATAAACATTGTAATTTGATTCCAACTATTGGCCTGGGAAGAATTCAAAATCTCATTAAAAACAAGACAATAAAAGGTGGAATGATACCCAAGGTAAAATCCGCCTTAAAATCAATAAAAGCAGGCGTTAAAAAAGTTCACATTCTAAATGGAAATATTAAACATTCAATTTTACTTGAAATATTCACCAATAAAGGTATTGGCACTGAAATAAAAAAGAGTTAGAAAAAGGGACTGGTCTATTTTAATAAAACTATTAATGTTACATCTGATATTTGTAAAAAATCAGCTGAGTTTAAAAGAAAAAATGTAAATAGTCAGTAAAAGCCGTGAGGATTATATTTCCATATTCCCCCTTTGTTAAGGGGAATCAAGGGGGTTGTTGTTATGAATATCTATGACAATACGATATGGAACGGCAACGATTATTAGAATTCATGAAATTTAAGC